>DATCUT010000126.1:0-2074 GCA_036561785.1 Rhodanobacter sp. | reverse complement strand
GCGCAATTGCCGCGGCCGGGGTCGCCGGCACGCCGGATCGCGCCGCAGCGTATCGCCGGGGAAGAGCGCAGCAGCCGCGTGAACAGTGGGCGTTGCTGCAACGGCGGCGCCAGCGCGCGCAGCCTGGTCGACGGCGACATCATCTGGTACAGCACCACCGATGGCGCGCTCGGCGTGGACACGCGCGCGCTTGGCACGCCGCCGAAGCCGCCGGTGGCGATGATCGAATCGGTCGAGCATGCCGGCCAGCAGTTCCTGGACGACGCCTTCGAACTGCGCGAGGGCGCGCGCGACCTGGCCATCCACTACACCGCGCCCTACCTGCGCACAGGGGCGTTGAGTTTCCGCTATCGACTGGAAGGCTACGACGTCACCTGGCAGGATGCCGGCGAACGGCGTACCGCGTTCTACACGCACCTGCCACCGGGGAGCTACCGTTTCCGCGTCGCCGCCACGGTGTCCGGCGCATCCGGCTACGGTGCCGAGGCGAATCTGCCAGTCAAGGTCACGCCGTTCTGGTACGAACGCGCCTGGGTACGCTTGGCGGCGATCCTGCTGCTGGGCCTCGTCGTCGTCCTGCTGCTCAACTGGAGCATGCGTTCGCAACGCCGCCGCAACGCATGGCTGGAGGCACAGGTCGCCCAGCGCACCGAGCAGCTCACGCGTGCCGTCGAACGTCTGCGCGTGACCAACCTGGCGCTGGCCGAGGAAAGCCATACCGACGCGCTGACCTCGCTGCACAATCGCCGCTACTTGCTGAGGCGCCTGCCCGGCGTGCTTGACGGCGACGGTTGCATCGGGGTGCTGCAGATCGATATCGATTATTTCAAGGAGGTCAACGACAGCTACGGCCATGCGGTTGGCGATGCGGTCCTGCGCGAACTGGGTCGCATGCTGGCCGCGGCGCGGCGCGACAGCGACATCACCGTGCGCTGGGGCGGTGAAGAGTTTCTGCTGTTGCTGGCGGGCGTTGATGCCGCCGGTGCGCTGGGTATCGCCGAACGCCTGCGCCAGGAGATCGCCGCACAGGATTTTCCCGATGGCCGTGGCGGCAGTGTCCGGCTGACCTGCTCGATCGGCTTCAGCATGCACCCGCTGGCCGCGCGTGCCGACGATCGCACCTTCGAGGCCGCGCTTGAACTGGCCGACCTTGCGCTGTACCGCGCCAAGCAGGACGGCCGCAACACCAGTGTCGGCCTGGTCGCCAGCACCTCGCTGCCGGCGGACGCCCTGTGCACCCCGTTCGGACTGCAACTCGACGCGCTGCTTGCCTCGGGCGGTCTGCACTGGGTGCGCGCAGCGTCATGAATCGCGCGGATGAGCGAGGATGCGCTCGCGCAGGGTCGCTGCGATCGCCGCGGTCTCGCGCAACGGCGGGGCACGCGTCCCGCTTGCGTCGGCCTCGATATCCTGCAGCAGGCCAGCCGTGCGCAAGGCCTGATGGAAGCGTTCGAGCTTGGCTGGAAGTGGTGTGGCGACGAAGGTTCGCACCGGGCAGCCGACGGCGCAGGCTTCGCTCAGCATGTTCACCGAGTCGGGGGTGACCACCAGGCGATCGGCCCAGCCGAGCACGCCGGGGTAGGGGTTGCGGCCATCGTCGGGGCCGGCCCAGACCAGGCCGGGCACGTCGTGCAGCGTCTTGCGGAAGACCTCGATCAGCGCCGGTGAGGTGCGTCGCGAACCCAGCACCAGCAGGCTGCCGCCTTCATGACGCTGGCGTTCGAGCAGGCGTGCGGCCAGCTCGCGGGCATAGTCCGCGTCCAGCGCGATGCCCTGGCGCGGGCCGCCGAGCAGCACGCCCACGCGTGGTTGCGGCAACTCGGCGAAGCTGGGGCAGGATTCGCGGCCATCGGCCAGCCACTCGTCGTCCACCGAGTTCAGCGAGCCGAGCGGGCGCAGCACGTTGGGGCCGTCGAGCTGGTCGTGGCGGGGCGCGATCACCGTGTCCCAGTGCGCGGGGTCGATGCGCGGGTTCAGGATCTGCACGGTGTAGCACTGTCCGTCGGACAGCCGGCGCAGCATGCGGGTGAGCAGCGCGGCGGCGCGACCGCAGCCGATCGCCACGACCGGCCAC
>DATCUT010000125.1:0-11138 GCA_036561785.1 Rhodanobacter sp. | reverse complement strand
CTGGCGCTGGCGCATCGGAATACGCGGCGTCGTAGCGGGTTTCCTGCAGCTTCACTGCCGGCGCGGCAGCCGGTGGTTGTTCGGAAGGCCGCGCCGGTGTCGGCGTCGCGACGCGTTGCGCCAGCGCCCGATCGAGCAGCGCGCGGGTCTTGTCCAGTTCGCTGCGCAGATTTTTCTGGCGTGCCCAGATCAGGCCCAGCAGCACGCCGGTCAGCATGCCGTACAGATGGCTGCCGGAACCCGAGCCGTCGATCGTGCCGACGACCATGAACAACACCAGTCCCGCCAGTGCCCAACCGATATACATGAGCTCCCCCCGAGCCACGCCGCCTCACATCGGGGCCGGCCCGAACAGTCTGGCATGGAACGTCAATCGGTCGGTAGGCAGGGCGGTCGCCGCAGGTGGGCGATTCTTTGCACGGGTGCTCAGGTCGACGGCGGCAGGCGCGTGCGCAGTAGCGCGTCCACCGACTGCTGCCATTCCGGCGAGCCGGGTTTCGACTGCGGCGCTTCCTGGCCCAGCTTGTTCTGCACCGCGCGGTTCCATGCGTCCGAGCCGTGGTCCGGGCCGTGGCCGTCGTCGCTGATGCTCAGCGATCGATCGACCCACGCATACCATTCGGGGGAGCCGAGCGCGGCGTTTGCCGGCGCGGACTGGCTGGCGCCGGCTTGCGGCGGTGCCGGCGAAGGCGAGCACGCGGCGAGCAGCAGGGCGAGCGGCAGGCTGGCGACGAGGCGGCGCATGGATGGCTCCGTGGGTGGTTGATCGGGAGCCTACTGCGTGCGCGTGCACGGGTGATTAATTTTTCATGATGCGCGGCGGCGCGGTTCAGCGGGGCCGGCCGCTCAGTCGCGCGCCGCTATCTCGTCGATGTGCCGCAGCAGGTCGGCCGGATCGTCGTACACGCGGAACGCGCCGGACTGTTGCAGCTCGGCGCAGCCGTAGCCACCGCTGAGCAGGCCCACGCCGAGCGCACGCGCACGCTGCGCGGCGAGCATGTCCCACACGCTGTCGCCGATCACCAGCGACTGCTGGATGTCCACGCCCAGCCGTGCGGCGGCAGCGAGGAACAGGTCCGGGTCGGGCTTGGCATGGCGCACCTGGTCGCGCGTCACCACCGGCACCTTCGACGGGTCGACGCCGAGCGCCTCCAGGTTGTGCGCGGCGGTTTCCATCCGCCCGCTGGTGGCGATCGCCCACGGGATCCTCTGCTCGTCGAGGTAGGCCAGCAGCCCGCGTGCGCCGGGCAGCGGCCGCACCGAACCCTGCGTGTGTTGCCGGTTGAACGCCTCGGCATGCCATTGGCGCAGGCGGTCGAGGCGGTCCGCGGTGATTTCCAGCCCGGTCTCGCGCAGCAGGATGTTCGCGAACAGCCCGCCGCTCATGCCGATCTTGCGGTGGATGCGCCACACCGACAACTCCACGCCTTCGCGATCCAGCGCCTCCTTCCACGCCAGCACGTGCTGGTAGACGCTGTCGATCAGGGTGCCGTCGAGGTCGAACAGGAAGGCGGTGTCGTGGCGGGGCATGGGGATTCCTGGCGTCGGTTCGGTCGGAGGTTCAGCGCTGCGGCAGCAGCGACCTGCCCGACTCCAGCACTGCCAGCGCCGCCGCACCCAGCAGGCCCGGCTCGGGATTCATGATCGCCTGGGTAGGCACCTTTTCCATGATGTCGCGAAAGCGGCCCTTGGCTTCGAAGCGTTCGCGGAAGCGGCCGCGTTCCAGCCACGGCAGCAGGATCGGGATCAGGCCGCCGGTGAGGTAGACGCCGTTCCAGGCGCCCAGTGTGAGCACGAGGTCACCGGCGACGCTGCCGAAGATGCCGGCGAAGGTTTCCACGGTGCGGATGCACAGTGGGCAGCTGTCGTCCTTCGCGCGGGCCGTGATGTCCTCCGGCTTGAGCGCGTCGGGCCGGGCGCCGACCATGTGGCAGATCGCGTCGTACAGGTTCACCAGGCCCTGACCGCAGATCAGCCGCTCGTTGGAGACGCGGCCGTACTTGTGGTTGAGGTAGTCGAGGATGGCGATGTCTTCCGGCGTATGCGCGGCGAAGCCGGCGTGACCGCCTTCGGTCTGCAGCACGCTGCAGTGGCCGCCGCGCACCAGCAGGCCGCCGACGCCCAGGCCGGTGCCGGGGCCGACGATGGCAAAGGTCTGCTCGGCCTCGGCGCCGATGACCGGCCGTGCCTGCTTGCCCACGGTGACCAGATCGTCGCCCTGTAGCAGGGTCACCGCCATGCTCTGCGCCGCGAAATCGTTGACCAGGTGCACGTATTCCAGGTCGAGCGCACTGGCCGTCTGGTGCGCCGAGATCGCCCAGGGATTGTTGGTGACCTTGACCGTCTCGCCGTCGACGATGCGCCCGGCGGCGGCCACGATGGCGCGGCGCACTTCCAGGCCGGTGTCGGCGAGATATTGCTTCGCGGTGGCGACCAGCGAGTCGTGCTCGGCCACGCGGTAGCGCCGGATGCTGTCGTTGAGCAGGGGTTTGTCGCGTGCAGAATCGGCCACCCCGAAACGGACGTTGGTGCCACCGAGATCGACGAGCAAGGTGGGGGCGCTGCTGGACTGGCTCATGTAACTTCCTGACGACGTGAAGCGCCAAGCCTGCCGACGTAACGGCGGTTAGTCCAGTGTTTTGCTGACCGTACGGCGCGGAATGTGCCGTGGTATCCGCCGGGTGGCCTGGCGCCAAACCGTGGCAAAGTGTCCGGCAGCGACGGGTGCGGCACGCAGCGGCGTAAAATGTCCCGATATCGCCCCATGAGATTCCGCCATGAGCTTTCCCGCCACCCGCATGCGCCGCATGCGCCGCGACGCCTTCTCCCGCGCGCTGATGCGCGAGCACACCTTGCTGCCGAGCGACCTGATCATGGTCGCGTTCGTGATCGAGGGCGAAGGCCAGCGCGAGCCGGTGCCGTCGATGCCGGGCGTGGACCGGCTGTCGATCGACGAGCTGCTGAAGCTGGCCGGCGAATGCGTACGCCTGGGCATTCCGGCGCTGGCCCTGTTCCCGTCACCCGGTACTGACGTGAAGTCGCTCGATGCCGCCGAGGCCTGGAATCCCGACAACCTGATGCACCGCGCCACCCGCGCGCTGAAGGCGAAGTATCCCGAGCTGGGCCTGATCGGCGACGTGGCGCTGGACCCGTACACCACGCACGGCCAGGACGGCCTGATCGACGACGACGGCTACGTGATGAACGAGCCCACCGTCGAAGCGTTGATCAGGATGTCACTGGCGCAGGCCGAAGCCGGCATGGATTTCGTGGCGCCGTCGGACATGATGGACGGCCGCATCGGTTCCATCCGCGACGCGCTGGAAGACGCCGGCCATATCCACACGCGCATCCTCGCCTATTCGGCGAAGTACGCCTCCGCATTCTACGGCCCGTTTCGCGACGCGGTCGGTTCGTCGGCGAACCTCGGCAAGGGCAACAAGCACACCTACCAGATGGACGTCGGCAACAGCGACGAGGCGCTGCACGAAGTCGAGCTGGATATCGCCGAAGGAGCCGATGCGGTGATGGTGAAGCCGGGCATGCCGTACCTCGACGTGCTGCGCCGGGTCAAGGACACCTTCGGCGTGCCGACCTTCGTGTATCAGGTCAGCGGCGAATACGCGATGCTGAAGGCCGCATCACAGAACGGCTGGCTGGACGAGAAGGCGGTGGTGCTGGAATCACTCACGGCGTTCAAGCGCGCCGGCGCCGACGCCATCCTCACCTACTATGCGATCGACGCGGCGCGGTGGTTGCGCGGGGAGTAGGAGCCGCGCGCAGCGGGCGGCCTGCGGAGCCCGGGCCGAAGCGAGAGATTGCGTCGGTGTCGCCCACATGTATCCATTGCGGATTCGGCCTGGGTGGGTAGAACCCGATGCCGTACGGCAGGTCAATTCGCCGGCGAACACCTCGGAACACCCGGGTTTGCCATCTGTGTCAGTGCCGCGGAAGACTCGAATCCTGTCGGCGTTGCTTTCGGCAACGAAGACGTCGCCGTTCGGCGTCACGTGAACGACGTGGGGTCTGCCCGGACCGTCCCGTTATCTTGCGCACGGCACCCGGAGCCTCGTAACGGAAATCGGTGAATGATTATCGCGGTGGTGGTGCCGCGACGGGTGGAGTCGCCGCGGCAGTCGGTGCAGAAACCGGCGCGGCTTCGGTCGGCAGCTTTTTCAGATAGGTAATGATCTGCCAGCGCTGCTGCTCGGGAAGCGAAGCCCACGAGGGCATCGCGCCGCTGTTGGAACCCTTGGTGATGAACCAGAAGATCTCGCCGTCCGTTGCTCTTTGTGCCGGCCCGTGTGCGAGCGCCGGAATGTTGCCGGTGCCTTCTCCGGTGCGCCCGTGGCACGCAGCGCAGTGGGTGGCGAACAATTGCCGGCCCGCGTCCGCTGCAGTGGCTTGACCGCTGTAAGGATTTTCGACTTTGGTCGTCGAAGTCGGAGCATGGTGAAACGAAGTCTCGCCGGCAAAGCTCGATGTTGCCGCCAACCACGCCAGCAGGCCGGCTGCAGCGGGCTGCCACCAGTCATTTGCCGATGGCTTCAGGTGTGTGCTGTTCCGGGTAATGCATTTCATGCGCGCGCTCCTTCCTGCCGGGTGGATGGCGCAACGCAAGTCTGGAGGCGTCACTGCCATCGTGAGGGTTTGTTTCCGACGTTATCCGCCGAGGATGCACGGAGCATTTCAACGGCGCTCCGTCGTGTTTCAGCTGCAACTGCAGCCACGCGACTGCCCGCCCATGGCGCGCATTACAGTTGAAACACCCAGCGAGTGGCGCGACATCGCGCCGGTGGTTGAATCCGGCACGCTTGCGCTGCCCAGGAGCACGCGCCTGGGTGGACGCAAGACGGGCAACGCGCGCCAGGCGCCAGGATCGAAACCATGTCCAACATCGTGATCTACGAGGATGACGGCCCAATGCGGGCCCTGCTGAAGGAGTGGCTCAGAGAGGCGGGCTACCGCGTCCGTGGGGCTGCCGAGCCGGCGGCATCGCCTGCCGAAGATGCCGACCTCATGATCGTCAGCGTCTGCATGCCAAGGCATGCCGGTATGCAGCGCGTGCGCGACGTTCAGGCGACCCATCCGCAAGCGCCGTTGATTGCGATCTCGAGTCAATTCCGCGCGGGACTCTCGACGGCCGGCGCGACCGCGCAGCTGCTCGGCGTGGATCTGGTCATCAACCAAGATCGGGGTCAGGTTCAGTTTCTGCGGTAGCCCAACGTGCGTCGCAGAGGCAAAAGCTTTCGTGCGCCTACGGCGCCCGAGTTATGGGCTTGCCCGGGTGGAGCGGCGGGCCATCGTGGCCCGCACTCGGTGAAGAGCTGAAAGGCCAGAGCCAAAGCGGACCGTTGCTCTGCTGTTGATCTGGCCCTGGCTGCTGACCTGGCTCTTCTGAAGAGTGCGGGCCACGACGGCCCGCTGCTCTACCGGGGCCCCTCTGAAGCCGCGGGCGGGTGGAGGAAAAGCCCGCAGGGTGGCCGGCAAGGATGCCGGCCAGTTTGGCGTCAGCACAGGATGTGCTGTCGACAAACCCCGTAACCCGGCCGCGGACTTTCCGGGCACGATGCCCGGAAAGCGCGGAAGCGGGGTGCCCCTCTCTTTGGTTCCTTTCTCTCGGGCAAGCGAGAGAAAGGGACTCGCCCTCCGCAGGAGGACGAAAGCTCTGCTTTCAACGACGACCAGTCAGCGCGGAAGCCCAGATCACGCCCGCGCGATACCATTACGTGATCTGCTCGCAAAATTGAGTCCGCCCTCATGACGCCAACGCACCTGGAAATCACCCACCCCGACGACTGGCACCTGCATCTCCGTGATGGCGATGCGCTGGCCTCGGTCATCGGCCACACTGCGCAGCGATTTGCGCGCGCCATCGTGATGCCGAACCTGAAGCCGCCGGTGACGACGGTCGCCCAGGCGGAAGACTATCGTCGACGGATTCTTGCGAGTTTGCCGGCGGGCATGCGCTTCCAGCCGCTGATGACGCTGTATCTCACCGAGAACACTCCGGTCGAGGAGATCATCCGCGCCAGGGACAGCGACAGCGTCGTTGCAGTCAAGTATTACCCTGCTGGCGCCACCACCAATTCACAGTCCGGCGTGCGCGAGCTGTCGCGGGTGTATCACGTGCTCGAAGCGATGGAGCGGCACGAGCTGCCCTTGCTGCTGCATGGCGAGGTCACCGATCCGGATATCGACATCTTCGATCGCGAACGCGTTTTCATCGAGCGCCATCTGATGCCGCTGCAGGCGCGGTTTCCGGGTTTGCGCATGGTGCTGGAACACATCACCACGCGCGATGCGGCCGAGTTCGTCCGCGGCGCGCCGGCCAACATGGCGGCCACCATCACCGCGCATCATCTGTTGCTCAACCGCAACGCGCTGTTCGAGGGCGGCATCCGCCCGCACAATTACTGCGCGCCGATCCTCAAGCGGGAGACGCACCGCGCCGCCCTGCTGCAGGCGGCTACCAGTGGCGACGCGCACTTTTTCCTCGGTACGGACAGCGCACCGCATCCCCGCGAAGCGAAGGAATCGGCCTGCGGATGCGCGGGGCTCTATACGGCTCATGCAGCGCTGGAACTGTATGCCGAGGCGTTCGAGCAGGCAGGCCGGCTGGATCGACTCGAAGCGTTTGCCAGCTTCCATGGCGCCGACTTCTACCGGTTGCCGCGCAACCGGGAACGCATCGCGCTCGAGCGCACGCCATGGATCGTGCCGGACGACTATCCGCTGGCCGGATCCACCTGCAAGCCGATGCGCGCGGGCGAGTCGGTGGCGTGGTCGCTGGTGGAAACGACCACACGCTGACTTTCCTCAGTACGCAAACTCGCGGAACACCGGATCGACGCTGCCGTTCCATGCGCCGTGGAACAGCTCCAGCTTGCGTTCGGCCGGGGTCTGGTTGGCTTGCACGATCTCGATCATCGGCTCCAGGAAGATGCTCTCGTCGGCGCCGTTCCGGTTGAGGCGGGCGCGACGCTTGAGGCCGTGGCCGGCGATCTTCAGCGCCTCCTCGGCGAGGTCGCGCACGGTGCCGTTGCGGAACGGCAGTTTCAGCGCGTGCTTCGGCACGCCGTCGCGCAGCGCGTGGCGTTCCTCGCGGGTGAAGTCCTTGACCAGGTCCCACGCGGCGTCCAGCGCCTGCTGGTCATACAGCAGGCCGACCCAGAACGCGGGCAGCGCGCACAGCCGGTTCCACGGGCCGCCGTCGGCGCCGCGCATTTCCAGGTACTGCTTCAGGCGCACCTCGGGGAAGGCGGTGGTGAGGTGGTCGGCGAAGTCTTTCATCGTCGCGTGGACGCCCGGCAGCGTGGGCAGCTCGCCGGCGAGGAAGCGCTTGAAGTCCTGCCCGGCAAGGTCGATGTACTTGCCGTCCTGATAGCTGAAATACATCGGCACGTCGAGGATGTAGTCGACGTAGCGCTCGTAGCCGAAGCCGTCGGCGAACACGAAGTCGAGCATGCCGGTGCGGTCGGGATCGGTGTCGGTCCAGATGTGCGAGCGGTACGACAGATAGCCGTTTGGACGTCCTTCGGTGAACGGCGAATCGGCGAACAACGCGGTGGCGATCGGCTGCAGCGCGAGGCCGACGCGGAACTTCTTGATCATGTCCGCTTCGGACGAGAAATCCAGGTTCACCTGCACCGTGCAGGTGCGCGTCATCATGTCCAGGCCGAGCGAGCCAACCTTGGGCATGTACTCGCGCATGATTTTGTAGCGGCCCTTGGGCATCCACGGCATCTCGTCGCGGCGCCACTTCGGCTGGAAGCCCATGCCGAGGAAGCCCAGGCCCATGCCGTCGGCGACCGAGCGCACTTCCTCCAGGTGCGAGTTCACCTCGCAGCAGGTCTGGTGGACGGTTTCCAGCGGCGCGCCGGACAACTCCAGCTGGCCGGCCGGCTCCAGCGTGATCGAGGCCTTGTCGCGTGACAGGGCTACCGGGTTCTCGCTTTCGCGCGCCACGTCCCAGCCGTAGCGGGTGGCGATGGTTTCCAGCAGCAGCTTGATGCCGCGTTCGCCCTCGAACGTGGGCGGGCGCAGATCGTCGGTGCGGAAGCCGAACTTCTCGTGCTCGGTGCCGATGCGCCACGCCTCGCGCGGCTTCTCGCCGGCGGCGAGGTAGTCGGCAAGCTGCTGGCGGCCCTGGATCGGGGTGCTCTTGACGGCACTGGGTATGGACACGGGCGATGCCTCGCTGGGGGAGTCGACACTATGGGGGCGGCGCAAGGCGACGAAAAGGGGGGCTCGCGAGATGCGGGGTCGGAGCCTCATTGGAGCAGCATCGTCCGGATGGCGCCTTGAGCTGGATCAGGCGTGTCGCGCGACGATCGGGTATCGCGCCCGGCTTCGTCAGCGGGCGAAGTCCGGAAACCAGCCGCGAAGCCGTCGCTTCAGCGACAGCGCCGGCGCCTCCACCGCATGCCACGAGCACCAGGCGAGCAGGAGGGTGGCGATGCCCGCGACGCTTGCTGTCGCCAGGTAGGATGGCGTCGCCGGCCACAGGCGCACCGTCAACTGCTGCACGAAGTACGCGTAGAGATAGGTGCTGTAGGACAGGTCGCCGAAGCGGGCCGCGGAACGCAGCCCCGGGGTGCTTTGCCGTCCGAACCACAGGGTCAATGGCACCATCACGGCCCATTGCGCCAGTTGCGCGTGTTGCAGCAGTGCGGCGGCAAGCAGGCAGGCCGCTACGGCACCGGCCATGGGCAGGCGCCGGCCACTGATTTCGGCGGCGAACTGGCGCGAGCAGACGCCGGCCAGGAAGAAGGCCGTGTAGAAGTAGCAGAGGTTGTCGAAGGCGTTGTCCCGGGAATGTCCGGGCAGCGTCTTGGCGTACATCACAGCGACCACGGCCAGTGCAAGCAGGGTGAACACCCGCCGCCGCAGGCCGATGGCGCCGAGCACGGCCACGTACGCGTAGCACTTCGCCTCGAGCGGAATCGTCCACCAGCTGCCGTTGACCGCCGACAGGCTGGCGTTGGCCGGTATCGCGCCGAACACGCCGGGCAGCGTGTAGTACGGGCGCAGTTGGGCGTTGAAGGTGATGAAGCGGCGTGTCTCGCGGCCGAAGTATTCATGCAGCGGCAGTGAAGTGACCGCCGCGCCGGCGATCGCTATCACGATAGTGGCGACGATCAGCGCCGGCCAGATGCGCAGGAACCGGCGCATGGCAAAGCGCATGACGTGCGGGTCGTGGTACCAGCTCTCGGCCACCAGGTAACCGCTCATGATGAAGAACATGGCCACCGCGATGGAGCCGAGCGTCATGCCGTCCGCCAGCGTGGATTCGTGCATGCCCAGAAGCACGAACTGGTGGGAAACCAGCACCATCAGCGAAGCGACGAGTCGCAGTCCGTCGAAATTGTTGGCGTGGTCGCCGGAAGGTGAAGGGCGAGAGGTGTCCATGACGAATATCCTTTTCGCTGACGAAGACCTGATGGTTGCCCCAATGCCGGATCGGGTGCGGCCGGATCCGCGGTACCCCGGAAACGGCAGGCAGAAAGAAACAGGGCCGGCGTGGCCGGCCCTGCTCTCAGCGCTTCATCGAGTTGAAGAACTCGTCGTTGGACTTGGTGTTCTTCATCTTGTCGAGCATGAACTCCATTGCGGCCAGCTCGTCCATCGGGTGCAGCAGTTTGCGCAGGATCCAGATCTTGGCCAGCATGTCCGGGTCGATCAGCAGGTCCTCGCGGCGGGTGCCGGAGCGGTTGATGTCGATCGCCGGGTAGACGCGCTTCTCGGAGATGCGCCGGCTCAAATGGACTTCCATGTTGCCGGTGCCCTTGAACTCCTCGTAGATCACCTCGTCCATCTTGCTGCCGGTGTCGGTCAGCGCGGTGGCGATGATGGTCAGGCTGCCGCCTTCCTCGACGTTGCGGGCGGCGCCGAAGAAACGCTTCGGGCGCTGCAACGCGTTGGCGTCGACACCGCCGGTGAGCACCTTGCCGGAGCTCGGGATCACGGTGTTGTAGGCACGCGCCAGGCGGGTGATCGAATCGAGCAGGATGATCACGTCCTTCTTGTGCTCGACAAGGCGCTTGGCGCGCTCGATCACCATTTCGGCGACCTGCACGTGGCGCACGGCCGGTTCGTCGAAGGTGGAGCTGATCACTTCGGCACGCACGGTGCGGGCGATCTCGGTGACTTCTTCCGGGCGCTCGTCGATCAGCAGCATGATCAGGTGCGCTTCGGGGTGGTTGTACTGGATGGCCTGGGCGATGTTCTGCAGCATCATCGTCTTGCCGGACTTCGGCTGGGAGACGATCAGGCCGCGCTGGCCTTTGCCGATCGGCGCGATCAGGTCGAGGATGCGGCCGGTGATGTCCTCGCTCGACCCGTTGCCGCGCTCCAGCTTATAGGCCTTGCGCGGGAACAGCGGGGTGAGGTTCTCGAACAGCATCTTGTTCTTCGACGCCTCCGGCGGATCGCCGTTGATGTCGTCGACGCGCAGCATGGCGAAGTAGCGCTCGCCTTCCTTCGGGTGGCGCACGCGGCCGGTGATGTAGTCGCCGGTGCGCAGGTTGAAGCGGCGGATCTGGCTGGGCGACACATAGATGTCGTCGGGGCCGGCCAGGTACGACTCGTCGGCCGAGCGCAGGAAGCCGAAGCCGTCCTGCAGGATTTCCAGCACGCCTTCGGCCCAGATGCCGCCGCCGGAGCGGGCGTGCGCCTTGAGCACGTTGAAGATCACGTCCTGCTTGCGCGCGCGGGCGACGCCTTCGTGCACGCCCAGCGACTCGGCGAATTCCAGCAGCTGGATCGCATTCTTGCGCTTCAGTTCGGTGAGGTTGATCACCCGGTCGTTGCTGCCCGGATCGGCGTTGTCGTCGTCCACCGGCAGGCCGTTCGGGTTGGGTCGTGGATGGCCGCCGCCCTGCGGACGTCCCTGCTGTTGCTGGTTCGGGTTGCCGCCGCGCTCGTTGCGGCGCCGCCGGCCACGGCCCTCGCGACCTTCGCGGCCGGCGTTGTTGTTCGGGTTCTGGCCCTGGTTAGGGTTCTGCGCCTGCGCCTGGCCTTGGCCCTGATCCTGGTTCTGGCCAGGCTGGGAGGCGGATTCGCGCGGCTCCTGCGCGGCACGAGGTGCGGACGAATCGCTGGCCGGCGCGGGCGCTACCGGCAGGCTGGCCTGCACC
>DATCUT010000124.1:0-15828 GCA_036561785.1 Rhodanobacter sp. | reverse complement strand
CGAAGCAGCCCCGGCGTGCACTGCCGCGGCAAAGTGGCTCACCAGCAATTCCGATACGCGCGAGCGCTCAAAACAGGTGGCACCATGAAGAGCCCGAGCGTCCTGAAGATCCTCGCAGCGAGCACCGCCGCCGCGCTGCTGTCGGCGTGCGCTGTGGGCCCCGACTACGTGCGGCCGCAGCCCCCGCAGGTGGACGCCTTCGTCCGCCAGGATGCCGCGGTCACCGTCAACGCAACGGCACAGACCGACCCCGAGTTCTGGCGCGCCTGTGGTGACCCGTTGCTCGAACGCCTGGTTGACACCGCGCTGGCGAACAACCAGGACCTTCGCGTTGCGCTGGCCAACTACGAGCAAGCCAACGCACTGCTGCGCGGCTCCCGGTATGACCGGCTGCCGACCATCACTGCCGACGCCGAGGCAAGCGATGTGCGCGACACCGCCAATCAGTTCCCTTTGGCCGATCGCGATGCCCGTGACCACAATCAATACCAGGCCACCATCGGCTTCACCTGGGAGCTGGACCTGTTTGGCCGGGTACGCCGCAGCGTGGAGGCGCAGCGCGCCGAGACCGCGGCGAGCGCCGAGGACCTGGCCGCCATGCAGGTCGTGGTAGTCAGCCAGTTGTCCCGCACCTACTTCCAGCTCCGCGGCTGGCAGGAGCAACTGCGCATCACCCAAGAGAACGCCGACAACCAGGCCCGCACTCTGCAATTGCTCGAAGTGCGTCTCAAGGCAGGCATGGCGACACCGTTCGACGTGGATCGCGGTCGCACGCAACTCGAAAGTACCCGTGCGCGCATCCCTTCCTTGGAGGCCGACATCGCCGTCGCCACCCACCGCATCGCGGTGCTGACCGGCAGACCGCCGCAATCACTGGTCACTGTGCTGGAGGCCCCCGGCGAACTGCCGGCATTGCCGCAGAACATCGCCGTTGACGCCCCGAGTGATCTGCTGCGACGTCGTCCCGATGTGGCAGCGGCCGAACGTCGGCTCGCCGCCGCTACCGCACGCATCGGCGTGGCGACCGCCGATCTTTTTCCTCGCTTTACGCTCGGCGGGTTGATCGGAACCCAGGCCTTCGACGCGGGTGCCCTATTCGAGCGCGACAGCGAGATGCGGCTGCTCACGCTGGGCGTGGATGGATCGTTTCTCAATGTCGGCCGCGTGCGCGCGCGCATCGCTGCGTCCAACGCGGCCGAGGCTGGCAACCTGGCAACTTACGAGCGCACCGTGCTGACTGCGCTGGAGGAGACCGAAAACGCGCTGGTGCAGGTTTCCCGCAGCGCACGCCAGACCGCGCACCTGGAGCAGGCGGCGGCAGCCGGGACGCGCGCCGCGAGCATGGCGAGGTTGCGCTTCGACCAAGGCTCGATCGACGTGTTGGAGTTGCTCGACGCCGAGAACGCGCGCTTGCAGAGCCACGACGCCTTCGCGCAGGGCCGCGTGCGCAGCACACTGGCCGTCGTCTCGCTGTACCAGGCGCTCGCAGGCGGCTGGCCTCGCCATCACCCTGCTGCCGATAACGTGGCGAGCAAGTAGGCCGACACCAGTCTTGCGCAGGCCCGCGGCCGCCCCGAGCATCAAGCGCGCGGCGCGGTCTTCTATGCGCGCTTGCGCTCAGGCCATCTGGCCGAATACCAAACGGACGACACAGCAAATGCGTCATTCTTCCACGACGGACGACCAGCACGACGCCAACTGGCCGGCGGTACTATCCATGGCAATCACCATGTTTGCGCTGGTCTGTAGCGAACTGCTGCCGATCAGCATTCTGACGCCCATGGCCAAGGACTTGGAACTGTCGGTCGGCGAGGCAGGCCAGGCCGTGACCGCAACGGCCGTGGTCGCCGCCGTTGCCAGCCCCGCGGTCATCTTTCTCGCCGGGCGGATTGACCGACGTTTGCTGATTCGTGGGCTGACCGTCGTCCTCTTGCTATCGAGTCTGCTGGCGTCGGTCGCGACCGATCAGTGGACGCTGCTTTTCGCGCGCGGGCTGCTGGGGGTGGCACTGGGCGGAACCTGGGCGATGGTGACCACGCTAGCACTGCGGCTGGTATCTCCGGCCCAGGTCGCCCGGGCCATGAGCATCATCTTCACGGGCGTAACAGCGGCGAGTGTCGCCGCGCCCGCCGCTGGTGCCTTTCTGGGCGAAACTTGGGGTTGGCGTGGCGTATTTCTTGTCACGGCAGGCCTGGGCGTGCTGGCGTTGCTCGCGCAATTGTCGACCCTTCCGCGCCTTCCCACGATGCATCGTCCGGCACTGAACGCTTTCGGCGATGCGCTCAGCCGGGCTCCGGTGCTGGGCGGGTTGGTCACGATTGTCCTGGTGCTTTCAGGACAGTTTGCCGGCTACACCTTCATCCGGCCGCTGCTGGAACAGGTGGTTAACCTGAATGTCAGCCAGATCTCGCTGGCGCTTTTGCTTTATGGGATTGGGGGCCTCATCGGAGGTGCGGTCGGCGGGCTGCTGGCGGCGCGCAACGCGTCACTATGTGCAGCGGGAGCGGCGCTTGTGATGGCACTGATGGCCGCCTTGCTGGCATTCGCTGGAACCACTTCCCTGATCTCGCTATTGCTCCTCGTTATCTGGGGGCTGGCCTTCAGCGCTTTCTACGTCTCGATCGCGACGTGGCACGCGAGAGTGGCCCCTGACCTTGCTGAGAGCGTCGGTGCCCTGCAGGCGACCGCATTCCAATTCTCCATTGCGCTCGGCGCCGGCGTCGGCGGCGTTGCCATCGATACTTTCGGCCTCTCCGGCGTCTTCACCTACGCTTGCGCAGCGTTGCTGGCAGGGGCGGCCGTGATCTTGACAACGGGCGTGCGATCCCAGAGGAGGAGCCCATCCCTTTGAAGCAGAAAGAGATGAGAAACCATCAGCACTGTGCGCCAGCATGCACGGACATGCCGCTGTGCGCTGCCGGACGCCAGCCGTGGCAACCGGCAGCGGCATCATTGAACCGACGGCCTCTTTGTAGCGCCGGGCGACTCGTGCCAGTTAACGATGTTGAGGATGGCCGCGATGTAGTCGGGACGGCGGTTCTGGTAGTCCAGATAGTACGCATGCTCCCAGACATCCAGAGCAAGGATCGGCGTCTCACCTGAGAGGCCTGCGTATGCGCCCATCAGAGAACTGCCCTGGTTAGCGCTGCTCTTGACTAACAGGTTGCCGTCCTGGCCAACCTTCCTTGCGGCTTGCCATCCTCGGCACTCAGTACCGTCCAACACAGCGAGTGGTTGGCGTGACCGCCGCCATTGCTACGCACAGCCGTCTGACTGCGTGGCCAGACTTTCGATTGCGATGCGACTTGGGCACAACTAGAATCTCAACATAACTTGAGCAATGGAGTCAGCCATGAACCGGATCGACACGTCGCGTCGCTTGACGGTTGGAGAGGTGTCACAGCGCAGCGGCCTGCCCGTATCCACGATCCACTTCTACGAGTCCAAGGGCCTGATCCAGAGCGAACGCACGTCCGGAAATCAGCGGAGATACTCGCCCGCTATCTTGAGGTATCTGGCCATCGTCAAAGTCGCGCAGCGGGCCGGACTATCGCTGGACGAAGTGCTCGACGCTCTCGGGCAGTATCAGCCGGGCGTTCATCTGACTGCTGCGCATTGGCGCCGTGTGGCGTCTAGGTGGCGTGAAGACCTTGACGACCGCATTACGCAGTTGATGCGGCTGCGGGACGAACTCGGGGGATGTATCGGGTGCGGTTGCCTCTCTCTCAAAGAGTGCCCGTTGCGTAATCCGGGCGACATACTCGCGGGCCAGGGGCCCGGTGCGCGTATCCTTGAGCGAGAATAGGCGGGACTTGTGAGATTGACAGTCGACTGAGTGGATCGCGCCGGCAGGGTCGACGTAGGGCGATGTATCCGCTACGCCGACCGCCGCAGTTCACGTCGTCTAAGTCGGCCGTGAGATTGCTGAAAATTCATTCGGCATTTTTGTGCAGCGAACAGTCCGCACGACCATTACCAACGAAGTGTGACAGGCCTCGTTCGCTTTCCTTGGGTCTCGTCTGTTCCTCACAGCGCGCAATCATTCGGACGTATTCAAAGGCCCCATGAGCGCAGCAATGATAGGGCAAGGAAGCGCCTCTCCCGTGTCTTCGCACCTCTCCAGCATGTCTCTCAGAGCGCCTCGCATGCGCTGAAGGTCGCCAACCTTCTCATCGATCTGGTCAAGGCGCCGCCGTGTCACCGTCTGAATAGCCCGGCGATTCCGCCCATCCTCCAGATCCAAGAGCGACTTCACCTCGTCCAGCGAGAACCCAAGGCTCTGAGCGCGCTTGATGAAGCCGATCCGCTGGATCATCGAAGCGGGGTAGCGCCGGAAGCTGCCGGCGTTCTTCGGGATCGGCAACAGGCCGCGTCCCTGGTAGTAGCGGATTGTCTCCACGCCGACGCCAGCGACCTTCGCCAGCCTGCCAACCGTCATCCAATCACCCAAACCTTCGTTCATCGAGCGATCCACTGTCTATTCACGAGCAACACAGAATAACGCAGTACCGCGTAGTTGACCCTTGCCTCCATTTGATCCAAATCAATTTCCCGCAGCTCAGTTGGGAATAGGATCACAGGTGTCAATGGGTCAATAGGCCGCACATGCGCACACTTCTCAACCACCGCAGGATTCGCGCCATCGCGTGGATGGTGCTCGGGGTATGGCTGTTTGCGCTCGGGGCCGGGGTGGCCAATGCCTGCCTTCTGGAGTCTCCGCAGCAACATCGGCATGCTGTCGGGTATGAGCATGTCCCATCGTCCGGGCATGGAAATCATGAAGGCCTCCATGGTGAGCACGAAGAAGGTTCCCACGACCCGTCGAAGGCCCCGTGCCTGAAGCTCTGCGGCGACGTCAACCAGTCCGCCATTCAGAAAGCACCAACCTTCGCGTTCGACCTCGTCGGTTTGGCGCCTCCCGCCTATGGAGACCAGCTGCTGGCTCCGACGTTGGCTCTGCGAGCCATCCCATCGAGGGGTCACCAGCGACCACCTCCCAAGCGGCCGTCGTGGCTGCTGTTCGAGCGTCTCGCGCTGTAGCGCCTCCTTTGAGTTGCCGTGTCGGTCACACCCGGCGCACAACTCATAAGCCTTGACTCTGTACCCGACTACGGAGTTTTCATAGGGCTTTGTCCGCTTGCGGCGACATCGGTTTCGCCCCAATGGCAGGCACCCGCGGCTAAAGGAGAGAGAAATGAAATTCACGCATTCGATCGCGGCCATCGTGGGCGCCGCACTGGTCACCTTGTCTGCGTTCGCGCAGGACAACCATCAGGCCCATCACCCCGCAGGTGCGAGTCCGACCGCGGCCGAGACGCCAAGGGCGCCGACCACCGAGGGCATGGATGCGCAACTGAAGTCGATGCAGGCCATGCACGAACGGATGGTGGCTGCGAAGACGCCTGCGCAGCGCAAGGCGCTCATGGCCGAACACATGCAGGCCATGCGGGCTGGCATGGCGATGATGGGCGCAATGAAGGATGGAGCCGAGTCGGCGCCGACAGCTGAGCGGCAGCAAATGCTCGAAATGCGCATGGACATGTGCCAGTCCATGATGCAGATGATGATGGACCGGATGCCTGAGCCGGCGAAGTGAGGAGGACGACCATGACAACTTCTCACCGCACCGGTCCAAGGTTTTCGCGCTCGCGATGGTTCCTGGGCTTTCTGGTCTTCCTGGCCGTGAGCATCTACATGCTGCTGACGGAACACCGCGGGCACTACCTGGCCGCGCTGCCACTGGTCCTCCTGGCGACTTGCGTCATCGCTCATGTCCTGATGCATCGCCATGCCGTACCAGGCGACGGTAGCAAGGCGAATCCACCGTGCCCGGGAGAGCGCAAATGAACCACGATGCGCCCGCTTATGGGCTTTGGCTGCTCGTCCTCGTGAACTCGGCGGTCTTCATCATGTTCGCCTTCAGCTTCTTCAAACCGCAGACCTCGCGCGACTGGAGAACCTTCGGGGCATTCGCAGCGTTCATTGTTGCCTTGTTCGTCGAGATGTACGGCTTTCCGCTGACGCTGTACGTGCTGTCCGGCTGGCTTCAGACCAAGTATCCCAGTCTGGACTTGCTGTCGCACAACAGCGGCCATCTCTGGTCGACCCTGCTGGGCGAGAGCGGCGACCCTCACTTCAGCCCGCTTCATATCGCAAGCTACATCTTCATCGGGGGCGGCTTCTGGCTTCTGTCGAGCGCCTGGACGGTGCTCTACCACGCGCAACGGCACGCCCAACTTGCCGTGAGCGGCCCATACGCCAGGATTCGGCACCCGCAGTATGTGGCCTTCGTGGCGATCCTTTTCGGCTTTCTGCTGCAGTGGCCGACGCTGTTGACGCTGCTGATGTTCCCCTTCCTCGTCGTGATGTATTCGAGGCTGGCAGTCAACGAGGAGAAGGACATGCGCAAGCAGTTCGGCGCCGAGTTCGACGCCTATGCCGCGCGCACGCCGCGCTTCCTTCCCTCCCTCTCGGACACGCGCCAGCGAGGCTGACATGAAGAAGACCCGCTGGCGTCAGCGCATCAATCGACCGTACCTGGCTGCAGCCTACGGACAAGGCGATGGCTGCGGCTCCAGCTCGGATGCGGACATGAGCGCCGCGCCCCGCCGGGCGTCGACACACGCAATGCTGATCGCCTGCGACCAGACCTAACGGAGAACCCATGGCAAAGAACAAGAAGGGCGCCAAAGGCGCCAAGCACAAGGCCGATGTGGACGGCACCGGCACTGCCCACGGCTCAGCGCGCGACGAGACAGCGACACGCTCGATCGGCCGCGAGGACTACGAAGCACAGTTGCACATGCTGCAGATCGAACTGGTGAAACTGCAGCGGCATTTCATCAAATGCAACGACCGTATCCTGATCCTCTTGGAGGGAAGGGACGGCGCAGGCAAGGACGGCAGCATCAAGCGGCTGGTCGAACACCTGAGTCCTCGGGAAACACGGGTCGTCGCGCTAGGAAAGCCCTCCGACCGGGATCGCACGGGCTGGTACTTCCAGCGCTACGTCCCGCACCTGCCAGTTGGCGAAGAGCTCGTGGTGTTCAACCGCAGTTGGTACAACCGTGCGGGCGTGGAACCGGTGATGGGCTTCTGTACCGCCGAGGAGCACGAGGAATTCATGAACTCAGTGCCCAAGTTCGAGGAGATGCTGGTCAACTCCGGTATCAAGCTGCTGAAGTATTACCTCGACATCGGCAAGAAGGAGCAGAGCCGCCGGCTCGGGGAACGCCGCCGTGATCCCCTCAAACAGTGGAAGTCGAGCCCGGTGGATGCCGTCGCGCTTAAGCACTGGGACGGCTATACACGGGCGCGCGACGAGATGTTCATGCGCACCCATACGGCCGCGGCGCCCTGGTCTGTCGTGCACGCCGACAACAAACGGTTGGCGAGGCTCAACCTGATCAGAGACATCCTCTCCCGGCTGCACTACGCCGGCAAGAAGCACAAGGTCATCGCTCCCGACCGGGAGATCGTCTTCGAGTTCTCGCAGGACTGCCTGGACTCGGGCCGACTCGCTCGTTGAGACCACGAACACAGCGAAAAGGAAGAACAGCCATGAAGTCGATCAACGTTGAAGTCGGAGGGCTCGTATCGAGCCTGAGCGCGGAGGGAGTACGCCGCAAGCTGCTGCAGCTTCCCGGCGTCCATCATGCAGATGTCAACTATGTTGCGGGAAGCGCAACGGTCCATCTCGATGAGGGACAACTCAGTGTCGAGGATCTGCGCCAGCGCATCGCCGAATGCGGCTATCACTGCCGTGGCGAGCAGACGCCCAAGCACGTGTGCGCGCCCGCCGCTGGCGTCTCTGCCGACCCCAGCCATGCGGTGCACGGCCATCACGGCGCACCCGCACGTCAGGCGCAAGAGATGGGGCATGAGGGGCACCACGCGCATGCCCCCGCCACGGCCGCACGCGCGAAGGCTGCGGCCACGACGCCCGCCGCCCATGCTGCGCACCAGGCCCACGCAGGCGACCCTGCGATGGACGACATGATGCACGACATGGGCCACGGGTCGGGCTCGATGCAGGACATGGCTCGGGACATGCGCAATCGCTTCTTCGTGGCCCTGGTCTTCGCCATTCCCGTGTTCTTCTATTCCCCGATGGGGAAGATGTTCGGCGACTTCCAGACGCCGTTCGGGCTGGACGACAAGCTCTTTCTTTTCTTCCTCGCAAGTGCCGCGATCATCTATCCAGGTTGGCCTTTCTACGTGGCGGCGTGGCGCGCGCTGCGCAACGGCGTCGCCAACATGGCCACGTTGGTCGTGCTGTCGGTGGGCACCGGCTACCTGTTCAGCATCGGCGCGACCTTCTTCTACGAGGGTGAGGTGTTCTATGAAGCGGCATCGGTGCTGCTGGTCTTCATCCTGCTGGGGCACTGGCTGGAGATGCGCGCCCGCGCGGGCGCATCCGACGCGATTCGCGCGTTGATGGATCTCGCCCCACCCATGGCCACGGTCGTGCGCAACGGGGTGGAGACCAAGGTACCGACCGCCGAGGTTGCAGCCGGGGAACTGGTCGTGATCAAGCCCGGCGACAAGATCCCGGTGGATGGCGAGATCGTCGAGGGCGCGTCGCAAGTGGACGAGTCGATGCTGACGGGCGAGTCCATGCCGGTCAAGAAGGGCGTGGGCAGCACCGTCGTAGGCGCCAGCATCAACAAGAGCGGGAGCTTTCGCTACAAGGCCACGAAGGTCGGCGCGGACACGGCCTTGGCGCAGATTGTCAAGCTGGTCCAGGAGGCCCAGAACTCGAAGGCCCCCGGCCAGCTGCTGGCCGACCACGCATCCCAGTGGCTGGTGCTGGCGGCGATCGTGATTGGCCTGCTGACCTTCAGCGTCTGGTACTGGGTGATGGGACAGACATTACTGTTCGCACTCACCTTGACCATCACCGTGTTCGTGATCGCATGCCCTGATGCGCTGGGGCTGGCCACCCCGATGGCCATCATGGTCGGGACCGGGCTGGGCGCAATGAACGGCATTCTCTTCAAGAATGCGGCCGCATTGGAGAACGCCACCAAGTTGACGGTCGTGGTGTTCGACAAGACCGGCACCTTGACACTGGGGCAGCCCGATGTCGTCGAGATGGTGGCCGCGCCCGGTGTCGAGGAGACGCGGCTTCTGGCGACGGCCGCCGCGGTGGAGAAGTTCTCCGAGCACCCCCTCGCGCTCGCAGTGCTCAAGCGTGCGGGAGACATGCCGACGGAGGTCACCGAGAACTTCACCAACATCGATGGGCAAGGCGCACGGGCCACTATCGGGGGCGAGACGGTGCTCCTGGGCAACCGGCTGCTGATGCAGTCGGAACAGGTGGATCTGGCCCCCCTTGCCAGCGAGGCGGCGCGGCTGCAAGGCGGGGGGCGCACTGTGGTCCACGTCGCGCGCGGTGGCCGGCTGATCGGCCTCATCGCGATCGCCGATGCCGTGCGGCCGACCTCGCGCGAGACGATCGCCAAGCTGCAGGCACGCGGCGTGAAGGTCGCGATGCTGACCGGCGACAACCAGGCGACCGCCGAGCGCATCGGCAAGGAACTGGGTATCGACATCGTGCTTGCGGATGTGTTGCCCGGGCAGAAGGCCTCCAAGATCAAGGAACTGCAGCAGCAGGGTCACAAGGTCGGCATGGTCGGCGACGGCATCAACGACGCTCCGGCGCTGACGCAGGCCGACGTGGGCTTTGCGATTGGCGCGGGGACGGACGTTGCGATGGAAAGCGCCCAGGTGGTGTTGATGAAGAGTGACCCCTACGACGTGGTCGGGGCCATCGAACTGTCCCGGGCGACGCTGCGCAAGATGCACCAGAACCTCTGGTGGGCCGTGGCCTACAACGTGATCGCCTTCCCGCTGGCGGCCGGGGTGCTGTATCCGTTCACCTTGTCGCCCGAGGTCGCTGCATTGTCCATGTCGGGCAGTTCCGCGATCGTCGCGATCAATGCGCTGATGCTCAAGCGCACGCGCCTGCCGGGGATCAAGCGCGTGACGTCGCGTGCCAGTGTCCCAGCGGCCGCGTCAGCCTGAGCGGCGGGCCACCATGGTAGAGAGCCGCGCCATGCGATCACCGCGCGAATCCGGGCCCACCCGCCAGCAAGACCTCGGCGTCGCGCAGCTGGGTTGGCTCGCTGCGGCCGTATTCGTCGTCTCGGCCGGATATGGGGCACTGATGCCCTTGATCCCCGACTGGCTGCGGCCCTTGATGGGCGACGCGGATCCTGCGGCGCTTGCGCGCCATGTCGGCTACCTCAGCGGCATCTACACGGCGGGCATCCTGCTGGGTGCGCCCCTGTGGGGCATGCTGGCGGACAGGCTGGGGCGTGCCCGCGTGTTGCTGGTGGGCCTGATCGGCTACGTGGCCAGCCTGCTCCCGCTGCTGCGCCCCGAGTCCCTGGGCGTGGTCTGCATCTATTCGCTGCGCGGCGCGACGGGCTTTTTTGTGGCCGCGGTCGTGCCGGTGGTGCCGGCGCTCGTCGCGCAGTACACCCCAGAATCGATTCGCGCCAGGCGCTTTGCATGGCTGGGTGCGATGTCGCTGCTCGGGTTCCTGTTCGGCCCCGGCCTGAACGCCGCTGCAGAACGGCTTGTCGGCCTGGGCTTCTTGAGCGTGCTGGTACAGGGCTCATCGACCACGCTCGTAATCGCACTCTCGGCCGCGCTCGGCGCGCTGATGATGCTGGGCCTGGCCGCAACGCTTCCCGCACCTTCCTCCCTTGGAGAGGCGGACGCAGCCGATCACGACGGAGCACCCCGGAGCCGCTCCCTGGCGCTCTGGATTCTCAACGGTGTGGTCATGTTCGTGCTTGCCGGCTTTGAACTCGGCATCGTGCTGCAGGGCCAGCGCCACCCCGATCTCTCCTCCCGAGAGGTGTCGTTGATGTTCGCCGAGTGCAGTCTGGTGATGCTGGGCGTCAACGCGGTGCTGTTCTTCACCGGCCTGCTGGAGCGCGCCGACCCACGCCGCGTACTGGCCTGCGGCATGGTCCTGGGCATCGCCGGGCTCCTGATGCTGGCCCGCCATGGCAGCGAGATGTGGCTGTACGTCGGCGTGAGTTTCACGGCTGCGGGCACGGGTCTCGTGCTCCCCACCCTGGCCTACCTCGCTGCCGGCACCTCGGCGCGGCGGCTCGGTATCGCGATGGGAGGGCTCGCCGCGGCAGCCGGCCTCGGACAAACACTGGGATCGGCCGCCACCGGATGGCTATTCGGCGCTGTGATGCAGAGCACCTTTGCGTGGCTGTCGATTCCACTGGCCGCCACCCTCGCGCTGCTGCTCATTCCGCGGCGTTGGTGGCCAGCCAACCCCGTCCTGGTGAGCGCTTCACCGTCCCGCACTTTTCTCACTTCCACGGAAACCGAACCATGAGACTGATCCTGATGTCCCTGCTCGCAGCGCTTGCCCTGTCGCTGAGCGGATGCGGCTACAACGACTTCCAGCGGCTGGACGAGCAGACCAAGTCCGCCTGGTCCGAGGTGCTGAACCAGTACCAGCGGCGCGCCGACCTGATCCCCAACATCGTCGCGACCGTCAAGGGCGAGACCAACTTCGAGCAGGAGACGCTGACCCGGGTGGTCGAGGCCCGCGCGAAGGCGACCTCGATCCAGGCCACGCCGGAACTCGTCAACAACCCCGAGGCGTTCCAGAAGTTCCAGGCGGCACAGGGCGAACTGTCCGGCGCGCTGAGCCGGCTGCTGGTGGTGAGCGAGAACTACCCGCAACTCAAGGCGAACCAGGCTTTTCAAGACCTGCGTGCCCAACTTGAGGGCACGGAGAACCGCATCACCGTGGCGCGTGGGCGCTACGTGAAGGCGGTGCAGGATTACAACGTGCTCACGCGCAGCTTCCCGACCAACATCACGGCCAAGCTGTTCAGCTACGTCGTCAAGCCCAATTTCTCGGTCGCCGACGAGAAGGCCATGGCGGCGCCGCCACAGGTCGATTTCGGCGCCTCGGCGCCGGCGGCGCGCCCCTGACATGAGAACGCCCAGAACAGCGGTGCTCTCTCCGGCGGCCCCTCTTCGGCTGGCCCACGCTCTGGCCTGGCTGCTGCTGAGCCTGTTCCTTTCGGTCGCGTCCGCGCAGGAGTTGGTCGCCGTTCCCCCGCTGCAGGCGCGCGTCACCGATCTCACGGGAACGCTCGCCGCCGATCGTGTCGCCGCGCTGGATGCGCAGCTTCGGGCCTTCGAGCAACGCAAGGGCGTGCAGATCGCCGTGCTGATGGTCCGCTCGACGCGGCCCGAACCCGTCGAGCAGTACACCCTGCGGGTGGTAGAGCAATGGAAGCTCGGCCGTCGCAAGGTGGACGACGGCGCGTTGCTCCTGGTGGCCAAGGACGACCGCACCGTGCGCATCGAAGTCGGATACGGCATCGAGGGTGCGCTGAGCGACGTGGTATCGCGGCGCATCATCGACGAGGTGATCACGCCGCGCCTGCGCCAGGGCGATTTCGACGGCGGCATCGCCGCAGGCGCCGAACAGATCATGCGGGTGATCGATGGCGAGGCCCTGCCTGCGGCGGACCCACGGCGGCAGGGGCAGACCAACGACATCGGGCAGGCCTGGCCCTTCCTGTTCGTCGCGGCCCTGATGCTGGGCGGAGTGCTGCGCAACGCCCTCGGCCGCCTTCCAGGCTCCCTGGTCACGGCTGGCGTGCTGGGTGCCGCTGCGTGGCTGTTGGTGGGCACCTTCGCGGTGGCCGCGGTGGCTGGACTGGCGGGATTCCTCGTCACGCTGCTGGGCATCGGCATGGGTGGCCACGGCGGCCTGCACGGGCGCCACCGGGGAGGCGGCTGGCCGGGCGGAGGATTCCGCGGCGGCGGCGGCGGCTTCGGTGGCGGCGGCGCGTCAGGACGGTGGTGAGATGAACATGCAACGACTTCTTCGCCACCTTGCGACCACGGATCGCGCAGTCCGCCGCGCCTTCCCCCCGCGTGCCCTGGATGCGATCGAGCAGGCCATCCGCACGGGAGAGTTCCAGCATGGGGGCCAACTGCGCTTCGTGGTCGAGGGTGCGCTGGACGGATCGCCACTGTGGCGCAACCAATCGCCGGGCGAGCGGGCGCTGGACCTGTTCGCACGCCTGGGTGTGTGGGATACGGCGCACAACAGCGGCGTCCTGATCTACGTGCTGCTGGCCGACCGGGCCGTGGAGATCGTGGCCGATCGCGGCATCCATGCCTGTTGCGGTGCCGAAAGGTGGTCGGCTGTGTGCCAGCGCATGGAAGCCCAGTTTGCGCAGGGACGCTTCGAGGCCGGAGCCCTGGAAGGCATCGTGGCCGTCAGCCACCTGCTGGTGCAGCACTTTCCGCGGGGCGCGGACCACGGCAACGAGTTGCCGGATCGGCCGGTCCTTCTTTGAACGACAACATCCTTGGAGACCTACCATGCAACTTCAGTTTCTGGGTGCCACCGGCACCGTGACCGGTTCCAAATACCTGCTGCGCCATGGCGACGCGACCATTCTGGTGGACTGCGGCCTGTTCCAGGGATTCAAGCAGCTGCGCCTGCGCAACTGGGAGCCGCTGCCGGTCGCGCCCAAGACCGTCGACGCGGTCGTGCTCACCCACGCCCACATCGACCACAGCGGCTACCTGCCACTGCTGGCGCGACAAGGCTTTCGCGGCCGGGTTTACTGCACGTCCGCGACGCACGAGCTGTGCAAGATCCTGCTCACCGACAGCGGCCATCTGCAGGAGGAAGAGGCGAAGTTCGCCAACCGGCACGGTTTCTCCAAACACCAGCCCGCGCTGCCGCTGTACACCCGTGAGGACGCCGAGCGCTGCCTGAAGCTGTTCGCGCCACGTCCGTTCTCTCAGGACTTCGAGGCGCTGCCCGGACTCACCGCGCGGTTGACGCCTTCCGGGCACATGCTCGGCTCGGCCTTCGTGCACCTCAACGACGGCCGGCGATCCGTGCTCTTCTCCGGCGACATCGGCCGGCCCAACGACCCGGTGCTGCGCCCGCCGGTGCAGGTCCCCGGCGCCGACTACCTGCTGGTGGAATCCACCTACGGCAACCGCAAGCATGAAGCGTCCGACGCACTGGCGCAGCTGGAGACTGTCATCAACAAGACGGCCGCCCGTGGAGGGGTCGTGGTCATCCCAGCGTTCGCTGTCGGCCGAGCGCAGAGCCTGATGTACGGCATCTACCAGCTCAAGAAGCAAGGGCGCATCCACCAGCACCTGCCCGTGTACCTGGACAGCCCGATGGCCATCGATGCCACACGGCTGTACCACGCCCATCGCGACGAGCACCGGCTCTCGCCCGAGGAATGCGAGGGCATGTGCCATGCCGCGAAGATCGTCAACAAGGTCGAGGAGTCCAAGGCGCTCAGCGCCGGTCGTGGACCGATGGTCATCATCTCCGCCAGTGGCATGGCCACGGGAGGACGCGTGGTGCACCACCTCAAGTCATTCGCGCCCGACCATCGCAACACCATCCTGTTCGCCGGCTACCAGGCGGGCGGCACCCGTGGCGCCGCGATCGTGCACGGCGCGTCCACCGTCCGCATCCATGGCCAGGACGTGCCGATCCGCGCCGAGGTGGCCTCGCTCGACAACCTTTCCGCCCACGCCGATGCCGACGAGATCCTCGCGTGGATGCGCGGCTTCACGCAAACACCGCGCCGAACCTTCGTGACCCACGGCGAGCCGGAGGCGGCCGATGCGCTGCGCGCGCGGATCGACCATGAACTGGGCTGGTCGGTTGCCGTGCCCGAGTACCTGCAGACGGTGGATCTGGTATGACGGCGCACCTGCACGAGACCGGCACCGGCACCGGCACCGGCACCGGAGAGGATGGCGTGAACACGCTGCAGGCGTGGCGCACCGGCATCGACACCCATCAGGAGCCGGTGGTCTACATGCGGCGCGACTGCCCTGTCTGCCGGTCGGAGGGTTTCACGACCCAGGCGCGCGTGCAGCTGACGGCCGGCCGCCGCAGCATCGTGGCGACGCTCAGCGTCGTCGATGGGGATTGGCTGGCCGAGAACGTCGCTGGCCTGTCCGAATCGGCATGGGCGTCGCTGGGGGCGCAGCCGGGCCAGCTGGTCACGGTGACCCATGCACCGCCGCTGGATTCGCTCAGCCATGTCCGGGCCAAGGTCTACGGCAATGCCCTGGGCGATGCCGAGTTCAGCGCCATCATCTCCGACGTCGCGGCGGGCCATTACTCTGACCTGCATCTGGCCACCTTCATCACCGCCTGCGCCGGCGATCGCCTGGACCTCGCGGAGACCGTCTCGCTCACGAAAGCCATGATTGGCGTCGGTGACCGCATCGATTGGGGGCGCCCGCTGGTGGTGGACAAGCATTGCGTCGGCGGCCTGCCCGGCAACCGCACGACCCTGCTCGTGGTGCCCATCGTGGCCGCCTGCGGCCTCACGATGCCCAAGACCTCCTCGCGCGCCATCACCTCGCCGGCCGGGACGGCCGACACAATGGAGGTGCTGGCGCCGGTGAACCTGGATGTGCGAAGCATGCGGCGCGTGGTCGAACGCACGGGCGGCTGCATCGTCTGGGGCGGCTCGGTACGGCTCAGCCCCGCCGACGACATCCTCATCCGCGTCGAGCGGCCGCTGGACCTGGACAGCGAGGGCCAGCTCGTCGCCTCGGTCCTGTCCAAGAAGGCCGCCGCGGGCTCGACCCATGTGCTGATCGACCTGCCCGTGGGTGCCACCGCCAAAGTGCGCAGCGCGCAGGCCGCGGCGGCGCTCGGTCGGCGCCTGCAGGAGGTGGGCAGCGCCATCGGCCTGCACGTGGCCTTGCGCGTCACCGATGGTGAGCAGCCGGTCGGCCGCGGGATCGGCCCGGCACTGGAGGCCCGCGACG
>DATCUT010000123.1:0-12819 GCA_036561785.1 Rhodanobacter sp. | reverse complement strand
CCCAGCGCGACGGGCGCGGCCCCATCGCGAATTCCAGCGTCGCGCCCTGCGCCAGCAGCGCGTGCGGCAGGGTCAGCCGGTGCCATGGCCGGCCGTTGACGCGCAGGCCTTGCACGTAGCGGTTGCGGTCGCTGACCGCGGGCGCGTCGATCACCAGGTGCTTGCCGTTCTCCAGCGCGATGTCCATGTGCGGGAAGTACGGCGCGCCGATCACGTATTCCGGCGTGCCCATGCGCAGCGGGTAGAAGCCGGCGGCGCTGAACAGGTACCAGGCGGACATCTCGCCGTTGTCCTCGTCGCCCGGATAACCCTGGCCGATCTCGCTGCCGACGTAGAGGCGGCTCAGTACGTCGCGCACCTTGTCCTGCGTCTTCCACGGCTGGCCCGCATGGTCGTACATGTAGATGATGTGGTGCGAGGGCTGGTTGCTGTGGCCGTACTGGCCCATGCGCACGTCGCGCGCCTCCAGCATCTCGTGGATCGGCTCGCCGTAGTTGCCGACGTGGAACTCGCCCGGCGTGGCGAAGAGCGCATCGAGCTTCGCCGCCAGCGCGGCGCGGCCGCCGTACAGCGCGGCCAGGCCGGCGCCGTCCTGCGGCGCGTGGAAGGCCATGTTCCAGGCGTCGGTCTCGGTGTAGTCGCCGCCCCAGCGCAGCGGGTCGAAATCCTGCGCGTCGTGGCGCCACTGGCCCGCGACGTCACGGCCGACAAAGAAGCCGACGGCGGGATCGAACAGGTTCGCGTAGCCCAGCGCACGCTGGCGGAAGTACGCCGCATCGTCGGCGTAGTGCGCGGCATACGGATCACCCGCCGTGGGTTGCTGCGCCAGCGCGGCGGCGAGGTTGCCGATCGCGAAATCGTTGATATAGCCGTCCATCGACCAGGACAGGCCTTCCTGCACGCCGGCCGAGGTGTAGCCGTTGAAGATCGCGCGCTGCAGCCCCTTGCGGCCGGTGCCGGCGAGCGGGCTGACCACGGTGGCGTCCTTCAGGGCGGACTGATAGAACGCGCGCACGTCGAAGTTGCGCACGCCCTTCAGCCAGGCGTCGGCGAATGCCACGTCGGCGCTGGTGCCGACCATCAGGTCGGCGTAGCCGGGCGACGACCAGCGCGCGATCCAGCCGCCGTCGCGGTACTGCTGCACGAAGCCGTCGATCATTTCGCCCGCTTGCGTCGGCGTGAGCAGCACGTAGGCCGGCCACGCAGTGCGGTAGGTGTCCCAGAAGCCGTTGTTGACGTACGGCTTGCCGTCGACGACGCGCGCACCGGTCTGCGTGGGCGTGTCCGGGCCGACCGGCGCGGAGAACGGGCTGGCGTAACGGTAATGCGGCTGCACCGCTGTGCCGGTGTTCTCGTAGGCGGCGTTCGGATACAGGAACAGCCGGTACAGGTTGGAGTACAGCGTGGTCAGCTCGTCGCGGCTGGCGCCGCGCACCTTGACGATGCCGAGCTGCGCATCCCACCGCCGCTGCGCGCGTTCGCGCACGTCGTCGAAACTCTCGCCGGGCGCGATCTCCAGCGCCAGGTTGCGCCGCGCCTGTTCCAGGCTGATCAGCGAGGTGGCGATGCGCAGGTTCAGCACTTTCGTCTTCGTGGTGTCGAAGCCGAACCAGGCAGCCACGTGATCGCGGTCTTCGCCGCGCAGCCGGCCGCTCTCGCGCACCGGCCGGTCGAGCGTGCCGTGGAAGAACAGCCGGGTGGCGCCGGCGGAGAGCCGGCTTTTCACGTCGGACCAGCCGCTGAAGCTGCGCCCGGACGGATCCAGCGCGATGCCGCCGCGGTCGTCGCGGTTGTCGAACACCAGCTGCGAGCGGTCGCCCGCGAAGGTGAAGCGGAACATCGCGGCGTGGTCGGTCGGCGCGATCTCGGTGACGATGCCATTGTCGAAGGCAACGCGATAGGTGTGGGCGTGCGCGGTCTCGTTCGCGTGGCTGAAACTCAGCGCACGCGCCGCACGATTCGCGCTCGGCGCGCCGCGGGCCACCGCGGCCGGCATCAGCTGGAAGGTCTGCCGGTCGCCCATCCACGGGCTCGGTTCGTGCGACAGCGCGAACGCTTCCAGCCGCGGGCGGTTGTCGGCGCCGTTGCGCTGCTGGTACTGGTAGATCCAGTTCGAGCCGGCGTCGGTCACCGGCGTCCAGAAGTTGAAGCCGTGCGGCACGGCCACCGCGGGAAAGTTGTTGCCGCGCGAGAAGCGGGCGTTGGAGTTCGTGCCGCGGCGGGTGTCGACGAAGTCGCTGGGGCGCCGGCGCATATCGGCGGGCGCGGCGCCGAGGCGCAGGTCGTCCAGGTAACCCTCGAAGCCGGCGGCCGGGCCGTCGTGCATCAACACGATGCGCTTGATCGTGCGCCCGGCGGCGACCGCGCCCACGTCGATCGACAGGTAGTTCCACTGGTCCGGATACAACGTGCGGCCTTCGCCCTGCGCGCGCGCCGCGGCGCCGACCCGATGCTGGTCGCGCGCGCCGCGGGTGGACAGCCGGCTGCCGTCGTCGAACAGCAGGTCCACCGCGACATAGGTGGAAGGATTGCGCAGGTCGCCCGCGTTCGACACCGGGAAGATCAGGTAGGACAGCTGCGTATCCGGTTGCACCGGCAGGTCCACCGCGTACAGCTCCGCCTGCTGTTGCCCGCTCGCGCTGCCGCGGTAGTGCAGCGCATGCAGCCCGCTGAAACCGACGCCGGGCTTGGCGGTGAGCGCCGCCGCCGGGCTCGGACCGCCGGCCACGTCGATGCTGAACGAGGCACCGGGCAACGGTGCCAGCGGCGCCGGCTCCGCGCTTTCGAACGAGCGCAGGAAGCTCGTTCCCGAGGCGCCGGCCGCGAGGCACGGCAGCAGGCAGGCCAGCCATAGACCCCGGCGCAGCCAGCCGGCTGCGTGCAAGTTCCCCATCCACCCCGATCCGATCATGCCGCGCCTCTGGCTTGCCCACGGTGATGGTGCGCATTCGTCCGTGGGCACCCGCTCTCCAGGCAATCGCGCCGGCGTTCAGCCCGCCGGCACGGCCGCGTCCGCCACCGCATTGAAGCGCGTGGCGATGTAGTCGTCGGTGTAGCTGGTCATGCCGTAGCCGCGGATGAAACCGCAGTGGCCGCCGTACGACGCGATGTCCAGCTCGACGTTGGCCGGCAGCTCGATTTTCTCGAAACTGCTGACCGGGATCACCGGATCGTCCTTGGCGGTGAGGATGGTGGCGGGAATCTGCATCGTCAGCATGATGTCGCCGGCCACCGAATAGCCGTCCAGATACTGCTGCAAGGTGTTGAAGTCGGTATGCCGCAATACCAGCGACTCGGTCAGCCCGCGCAGGTGCTGTTTCAGTTCGGACATCTCGAAGTACTGGTGCTGCGGGAACGCCTTCTGCTTGGCCAGCAGCGAGTGCCGCCACTTGCGCATGAAGTACGCCTGGTAGAACCACGGCGCGGATTCCTCCAGCGAGAACAGGCCCTCGCCGGGATCGATGATCGGACACACCGCCAGCACGTAGCTCAGCGGGATGCCCACACGCGAGGTCTGCATTGCCGCGCGCAGCGCGAAGTTGCCGCCCAGCGAGAAGCCGGCCAGCGCCATCGGCCGCGCCGGCCAGCGCTCGGCGATGTCGCCCAATGCGTGCACCACCTCGTCGAGGCGGCAGGAGTGGAACAACGCCTCGTTGAGCCCGTAGCTGTCGCCGTGGTCGCGGAAGTTCAGCCGGAAGATGTCCCAGCCGTCGGCAAGCAGGCGGCTGCCGGTCTGCAGCACGTAGGTGGAATCGACGCTGCCTTCCCAGCCATGGAACAGCACGGCCAGGCCGCGCGATCGCGGCCGGGTTTTCTGCGCGGTATACGCGCCGGTGAGGCGCACACCGCCGCCGCCGTCGACCACCACCGCCTCGGCACCCTGCAGCACGGTTTTCGCCGCGCGCGGCAGCAGGAGGCGGCGCACGCCGCTGGAGGACAGCATGGTCTGGATATGGCCGCTGCGCAGCGGCCAGGGCGGTCGGAAATCCTTTCCGTGCAGCAGGCTCATCCGGGGCGGTCTTCCAGTGCGGCGGCGATGCGTTCGCGCGACAGCTCGGCCATGCGTCGACGCGCATCCGGGGTGGCCGGTACCGGCACCAGGAAGTGCACCTCGGCATCCAGCGGTGCCTCGCCCAGCATGCGCACGATGTTGTGCACGAAACTCTCGTCCTCGCGGAAGCCGGCATCGATCACCCGGCGTCCGTCGCGGGCAAAGCGCAATGCCACCGGCTGCACCGGCACTTCGGCATCCAGCGCGGCCTGGAAGATGCGCGCGTGGAAGATCTTCAGCACGCCGTTGTAGCCGGTGCCGCCTTCCGGGAACACCGCCACCGAACGGCCGCTGCGCATCCGCTCGACCATCGCCTGCATCACCGTGGACAGCGAATGGTTGTTGCCGCGGCGATGGAAGATGGTGCCGCCGTTCCGGGCCAGCCAGCCGACCAGCGGCCAGCCGGCGATCTCCGCCTTGGCCACGAAGCAGGCCGCGCGCTGGCTGTGCAGCATCACGATATCGATCCACGAGGTGTGGTTGGCGACGAACAGCACCGGGTCGCGCTGCGCCTCGCCGATACGCACCGAACGCAGGCCGAAGACACGCAGCAGATTGACCGACCACCAGCGGATCATGCGGTGCGCGAACGGCTCGCGGCCGTCCTTCATCACCACGTGCTGGTTCCAGCTGAGGAGCAGCGAGCACAGCCCGATGCCCAGCACGATGTGCAGCAGCAGCAACGGTACCCGCCACAGGTAACGCAGCGGGCGCAGCAGGTCGCGGTCGGGCTCGGTGGTGGTGTCGATGCTCATCAGTCGGCTAGTTTAGCGTCAGTTGATGCAGGCGCGGAGGCGCTCAACGTTCCAGCTGCGCGAGCGGCAGCGACGGCGAGCGCTTCACCGTGCGCAGCACGAAGCTGGAATTGACATCGGCGACACCGGCCGCGTTCAACAGATGATCGAGCAGGAAACGCGAGAAGTCCTTGAGGTCGGCCACATACACATGCAGCAGGTAATCCATGTCGCCGGTCAGCGCGTGGCAGGCGACCACCTCGTCCCAGCCGTTGACGTGCTCGACGAAGCCTTCGATCGCCGCGCTCTCGTGCTTGGTCAGCTGAACCCGCACGAACGCCTGCAGGCCCAGTCCGACTGCCTGCGGATCGATCTGCGCGGCGTAGCCGGTGATGACCCGGTCGGTCTCCAGTCGCTGCAACCGGCGCAGGCAGGCTGACGGCGACAGTCTGACCCGCTCGGCCAGTTCCGCGTTGGTGATGCGGCCCTCGCTCTGCAGCACGGCAAGCATGCGCAGGTCGGTGCGGTCGAGTGTCGTCATGCGCAATAAGCCTCACATCATATCCATTAACGCGCAAGAATAATGCATTCATCGCGCCGTTCAAGGCAACAAAACAACCTTAGTGTGGCGAAACCGCCATATGCTGTGGCTTGCCCCAGGCCGCACCGGAGTCGAGCCCATGGACACGCCCCGCAAAGTCGAACACCAGCAGACCGATCGTGGCTACGTGCCGGTGTACGCCACCGGCGTGGTCGAGCAGCCGTGGGCCAGCTACAGCCAGACCGACCACGAGGTGTGGAATACCTTGTTCAAGCGCCAGCGCGAACTGCTGCCCGGGCGGGCCTGCAAGGAATTCATGGCCGGCGTGGAGCGCTTCGGCTTCGGCGACGGCGGCATCCCGAAATTTGCCGAACTGAACAAGGTGCTCGGCGCCGCCACCGGCTGGGAAGTGGTGGCGGTGGAAGGCCTGCTGCCGGACGAGGTGTTCTTCGACCACCTGGCCAACCGCCGCTTCCCGGTCAGCTGGTGGATCCGCAAGCCCGACCAGCTCGACTACCTCAGCGAACCGGACCTGTTCCACGACCTGTTCGGCCACGTGCCGCTGCTGCTCAACCCGGTGTTCGCCGACTATATGCAGGCCTATGGCCGCGGCGGCATGAAGGCATTCGCGATCGGCCCCGACGCGCTGATGAACCTGACCCGGCTGTACTGGTATACGGTGGAATTCGGCCTGATCAACACGAACGAAGGCATGCGCATCTACGGCGCCGGCATCGTCAGCTCCAAGGGCGAGTCGATCTACTGCCTGGATTCGCCGTCACCAAACCGCATCGGCTTCGGGCTGGAGCGCGTGATGAGCACGCGCTACCGCATCGATACCTACCAGCAGACCTACTTCGTGATCGACGGCTTCGAGCAGCTGTTCGAGGCGACCCATCCCGACTTCACGCCGATCTACGCGAAGCTCAGGCAACAGCCCGCACATGCGGCCGGCGACGTGCTGGACGGCGACCGCGTGTTCACCCGCGGCGATCGCGTGGGCTGGGCCACCAACGCGGATACCTGAGCCGCCGGATCAGCGCAGCGTCGCGTCCAGCCAGGGTTTCACCACCCCGATCCACAGCGCATAGCCCTGGCGGTTCATGTGCAGACCGTCGGCGATGAACCACTGCGACTGCGGCTGCCCGTCCTTGCCCAGCATGGGCGTAAAGACGTCCAGATAAGCAACACCCGGCTGGGTCGCCGCGTACGTTCGCGCCAGCGCATTCGTCTCGCGGATCTTCGGCAACAGCGCCCTGCGCGCCACGCTCGGCTTGATCGCGATGAAGGCGATCGGCACACCGGGATCAAGCGAGCGCGCCTTGCGCACAAAGGCCGCGAAGTCGTTGCGCACCTGCGCCGGACTGTCGCCGTCCTGCAGGTCGTTGTCGCCGGCGTAGATCACGATCGCGCGCGGATGGTACGGCGCCACGATGCGATCGGCGAAGAAGGTGGCATCGTCGATCTCCGAGCCGCCGAAGCCGCGGTTGATCGTGCGCACGCCGGGGAAATCCGCCGCCAGCGATGTCCACATGCGGATCGACGAACTGCCGATGAACAGCACCGCGCCGGCCGCTGGCGGATGTACCTGGTCCCCGGCCTGGAACGCGGCGATCTCCGCGTTCCACTGCGCGTGGTCGTTCTCGCGGTTGTCGCGCGCCGTCGCCAGCAACGGCCACAGCAGCAGGAACAGCAACAGGTTGCGCATGCTCTTCATCGGCTCGCCTCGAGCTTGTCTGCCCACAGGCTAGCGCGGCCGCGCCAGTTCCGAAACCGCCAGCACCTGCGCGATGCGCTTGCCATCCCAGCGGTACACCAGATGCTGCGCCTGCGTGCACGGCGCCACCGCGTCGGGCTGGAACGCAGCCAGGCATTCGCCGCCGCGGTGGCGGGCGCTGTCGTAGACGATGCCGTTGGAGCCCGCATTGCGCAGCTCGCGCGCCAGTATCATGCTGGCGGCATAGCTGGCGGGATCGTGCGCCGCAGCCCAGCCGCCGCGGATATCGTGCAGCCTGCTGTCGACGCTGGTGCGGTAGCAGCGCATCTCGATGTCGCAGGCCGGTTCGGCGGTGGCGGCCAGGAAGCGCTCGCGGTGGTACACGGTTTCCTCGACCGCGGTGGCGACGCTGTGCGCGGCGTAGAACACGCCCCACGTGCCGTCGGAGAAGCGGCTGCCTTCCGGGTTGAGATGGGTGAACGCGGCCATCACCGGGGTGGAACCCGGCCCGCTGATGCGATGTTCCCGCGGCACCTGCTTCAGCGCGCCGGCTTCCTCGCGCAGGCGCGGATTGGTCAGCGCCTCGATCGCGAACAGCGCGTCGAGGTCGGCCGGATCGGCGATGCGGTCGTACACCCCGACCGGCGGGAAGCGGCTGGGCACGATGCGGTAGGCCTGATTCCAGCGGATGCGTTTGATGGGTGGCATGAGGTTCGGCATGACGGGTCCTGATGGGCACCGAAGGCAACCCGCACTTACAACCGTTCGCCCTGAGCGTAGCGCAGCGAAGTCGAAGGGTGCCTCGGCTGCCCTTCGACTTCCTCGCTCCTCAGGACTGCGGCCATCCATGGCCGCTCCCCGCGTGCGGCCCTGCGGGCCTACGCTCAGAGCGAACGGTTGGAGAGAGTACTGGCGAACAGGATGCGGGATCGCCTTATCGCCGCGTGCGACGCGCAGCACAGCACCATTCAGCCGCGCTGCGCATCCAGATACTGGCGCACCACGTACAGGTCGGCGACGTTGCCCGACAACATGCGCTCCAGCGCGGAATGGCCGCCGAACAGCAGCGCCGTGTTCGGCTTGTGCAGCCAGGCATCGGCCTGGGCCGGGTCGGGAAACAGGATCTGCAGCGACTTCCAGATGCCGAGCAGGTAGCTGATCCGCTCCAGCGTGTCGCGCCCCAGGGCACCGCCCTGCTGGCGCTTCCACTTGTAGAAGGTCGACTCCGGCGGATCGCCGAGCAGCTTGCGCTGGTCGGCGATGCGCAGCTTCCAGTGCTCGGCGAGGCGGAAGAACGCGCGCAGCGCCGGGTCGGCGAGCGTATCCGGCGACGCATAACGAGGCGCGACTTCGGCGATGCGGGTCGAATGAGCAGTCATGGCGCTTACTCTCCCTGTGAAGTTGTTTGAAATAATACTCCACGAATGCAGTAAAAGCCAACGAGCCGCCGCCCCGGGTTCAGTGCCCTGAACCGCCCTTTGCCTTCACGCAATCGCAAGCGTAGTCCGGCTCCGGGCCGCCGTCGGCGATGAAGCGGTCGATGCGCTGCTGCAGCACCGGCAGCGGCACCGAGCCCAACTGCAGCACGGTGTCGTGGAAGTGGCGCAGGTCGAACTTCGCGCCCAGCGCCTGTTCCGCCTTCGTGCGCAGTTCGCGGATCTTCAGGTAGCCCAGCTCGTACGACAGCGCCTGGCCCGGCCAGCTGATGTAGCGGTCCACTTCGTTGGCGATCTCGCGCGCGGACAGCGCGGTGTTGACGGTGAGGTAGTCGATGCCCTGCTGGCGCGTCCAGCCCAGATGGTGGATGCCGGTGTCGACCACCAGCCGGCAGGCGCGCCACATCTGGTAGGTGAGGTAGCCGAAGCGTTCGTACGGCGTCCGGTAGATGCCCATCTCGTTGCCGAGGTATTCCGAATACAGGCCCCAGCCCTCGCCGTAGGCGGAGATGTAGCTGTTGCGGCGGAACGCGGGCTGGTCGTGCTGCTCGTCGGCCAACTCCAGCTGCAGCGCGTGGCCGGGGTAGCTCTCATGCAGGGTCAGTGCCGGCACGTTGAACAGCGGCCGCGACTTCAGGTCGTAGGTGTTGACCAGGTAGACGTCCGCGCCACCGCGGCCGGAGGTGTAGTACGGCGCGATGTCGGCCGGTACCGGCTTGATGGTGAAGTGCGCGCGCGGCAGGTGGCCGAAGTATCTGGCCATCTGGCCGTCCACCTGCTTGGCCACCCAGGCGCTGCGCATCAACAGTTCGTCCGGCGTCTTCGCGTAGAACTGCGGATCCGTGCGCAGGAACTGCAGGAAGTCGGCGAAGCCGCCCTTGAAGCCGGTGTCCTGCATCACCTCCAGCATTTGCGCGTGGATCTTCGCCACCTGGTCGAGGCCGATCTGATGGATCTCGTCAGGTCCCAGGTCGAGCGTGGTGTATTCGCGGATCTGCTGGCGATAGAACGCCTTGCCGTCCGGCAGCGCCTCGGCCGCCAGCGTGGTGCGCGCCTGCGCCACGTATTCGTTGCGGAAGAACGCCAGCAGCTTCGCGTAGGCGGGGATCACCTCGTCACGGATGTGCCGCAGCGCCTGGCCCTGCAGCGCCTGCGCGCGGTCGGGCGGGATCGCCGCCGGCAATTGCTTGAACGGCTCGTAGAAGCTGCTCTGGGTCGGGTCCTTCAGCTCGGCCACCGCGGCGATCGACACGTCGCGCCCATCCAGCACCGCGCGCGGCACGCTGAAGCCGCGCTTGAGACCGGCACGCATGTTCGCGATCTGCTGGTCGAAGTAGGCCGGGATCTGGCCGAGCCGGTCGAGGTACTGGTCGTAGTCGCGGGCCGTGCGCAGGCGGTCGCCGCCCAGCACGTAACCGAGGTCGGACCAGAACGCGGAGTCGCTGTTGAACGGCATCTGCCAGGCCTGGAACTTCTGCCCGGCGACGAAGTTGCCGATCTGTTCGCGATAGATCGCGTAGTTCACCCGGTTCGCCGGCGACAGTTGCGCCGCGTCGACGCCGTCAAGCCGCCTCAGCACGCCCTGCCAATAGTCCAGCCGGCGCTGCTGACTGGCCGCGTCGACCTGGTCGAGCCGGCCGTTGTTCGGCTGCGGCTCGCCGGAAGTGCTGATCCCCGCCTGGCCGGTGCGCCAGGCCCACTCGCTGCTGTAGATGTCCTTGAAGCGCGCATCGGCGCTGGCGGCGGCGCTGGCCGGGGGCGTGGTTGCGGCGTGCAGCGGCACGACGCTGCAGGCCAGCGCGAGCGCGGCCAGCCGCGCCATCATCAGGGGCTTGTTCACACGGATTCCTTGTTGCGGGACGACGTCGGCATGCATCACGCGAAGTGGCATGGACGCCTATCCTCGCCTTCATCCCGCGGCATGGCAACGTTGGGCCGGCCACACTGCTCAGCCGAGATCGAGCTTGCCCACGCCGACCGCGCCCAAGTAGGCAGCCAGGTTGCGTTGCTCGGTCTCGACGAAGACTTCGTCGCTCGGCACGCAGGCGGCGATCCGGTCCGGGCGGAAATTGCGGAAGTCCTGGCGCAGCCGACACCACGCACCCAGCGTCCACTTGCCGCCCCAGAACGACAGGCACAGCGGCTCGACCTCGCGCGTGCTGGCGTTGCCGCTCTCGTCGCGATATTCCAGCTGCAGCACCCGGTTGCCCAGGATGGCCGCATGCAGCCGGTCGATCAACGCGGCGAAATCCTCGCGATGCTGGTCGCGCCACACCGGCGCGAAGATCCGCGTGCGCGTGGCGCGCTCGCGCAACTCCGGCGGCAGCACCGCCTCGATCTTCAGCAAGGCGGACTGCGCGCTTTCAGCCAGCTGGGTGCCGGCGAACGCGCGCACGAAGCGGGAACCGACCACCAGAGCCTCGAGCTCGTTCGCGGTGAACATCAGCGGCGGGATGTCCGAACCCTTGCGCAGCACGTAGCCGACGCCGGCCTCGCCCTCGATCGGCACGCCGGACAATTGCAGGTCGGCAACGTCGCGATACACCGTGCGCAGCGAGACGCCCAGGGTCTGCGCCAGCGCGCGCGCCTGCAGCGCGGTACGGCGGCCGCGCAGGGCGTGGATGATGAGGAACAGGCGATCGGCTCGGCGCATCCGCGCATCATCGCCGAGGCGGACGATGGCGAACAGCGCCGAACGTCACGCACGAAGAGCCCTCTCCCCTGGCGCAGCCGGGGGAGAGGGTTGGGTGAGTGGGGCTTTTCATGCGTTGATCGGTATCCAAAACGCCAGAGCGCCCCCTCACCCCAACCCTCTCCCCCAACGGCTTTGCCGTTGGGGGAGAGGGAGCAGAATGCGCTGCCGCTCATCACCTTCGCTCATCATGCCGTTTGCGCAGCAACCAACTCGGCGTCCTTCGCCGCCGCACGCTGCATCGCCGGGCGCGCCAGTACGCGGTCGATATAGGCACGGATCACCGGCAGCTCCGGCACCAGCTTGAACATGGTGGTCCAGTTCAGCGCGGTACCCCACAGCACGTCGGCCGCGCTGAACGTGTCGCCGAGCAGGTAGGGACCTTCTTCGAGCTGGCCGGTCAGCGTCTTCAGCATGGTGTCGTAGTCGCCATAGCCGCAGGTCGATGGCGGCGCCGGTTCGCGCTGCATCGACTTGTCGGTCACCGCCGGCTCGAAGCACGAGCCGTAGAACACCAGCCAGCGCAGGTACGGCCCGCGCAACGGGTCGCCGAGTGGCAGCGCGCGGGTGCCGGCGGAGCGGCTCTGTGGCGAATGGAAGAAGGTGACGCGGGGTGCCGTGTCCATGCCGGATGCTCTTGGCTGATGCGGTGATTCAGTCCTGCGGAAGCTGGCAGACCGCCTCGATGTTGTGCCCGTCCGGACCGATCACGAAGTGATAGATCCTGGGCCTCACCGGTCGCGGGGACGGAAGACGATGTGGGTCAGCGCGGCCAGCAGGGTGCGCTGACGCGACCGCGGCGAACACGGGGGTCCCGCCGGGCCATCCGGCGGATCGGTCTTGGGCAGCTTGTACTGCCCGTCCAGCAGCAGGCCATTCAGATAAAGCGGGCGGTAGGCCATCAGGGTGCGTTGCAGTAGCGGATGCATGGTCTTCTCCTCACGCGGCCACGGCTTCGCCGACGCACCAGGGCGGCAGCTGGGCGTGTTTGAACAGGCGGTACCAGTGTTCGCGATCGCTGGGGCTGTACAGGTCCAGCGTGCGGATCACCTCGCGGGCGAACTCCACGCTGCCGAGGTGGCTGGCGCTGATCACGCCGCCGTCGCTGACCGCCAGCACTTCGCTGTCGTACTGCTCGACGCCGGCATAGGCGGGCACCTGCGCCGCGATCTGGCCATGCCAGTTGCCGGTGTGGCGGCAGTGGTCGAGCAGGCCGGCGCGGGCCAGCGCCAGCACGCCGCTGTCGATGCCGGCCACCGGCGCGCCGGCCGCATGCAGCTGACGGATCGCCGCCACCGCCGGATCGCCTTCGCCGCGTTGCCACAGGTGGCCGCCGGGCACGATCAACAGCGCCGCCCGCTTGAAGTCGAGTCGGGCCAGCGACAAGTCGGGCTGCACGCAGAGGCCGCCCATCGAGGTCACCGGCGCCATCGAGAAACCCACCGTCTGCACCTGCCAGTCGCCGGGACGGCGGATCTCGCACAGTGCCAGCGCGGCCTGCCAGTCGGTGAAGCCGTCGAATACCAGGAAATAAACCGTATCGCGCATGTCGTATCCCTCCGCTATGGAGGTACAGCTTGCCTGCCCCCTGCTGCCAACGTGCTGTCAGCAGCCGGGCCGGATGCGGGCGGCGGGCGGCGGGCGGCGG
>DATCUT010000122.1:0-15548 GCA_036561785.1 Rhodanobacter sp. | reverse complement strand
GGTCGATCCGCATCATGTCGCGCTGCACGTGGCGGCCACCGGCGAAGCTGCGACCGGGCACGGCGGTGAAGCCGCGCGGTGCATCGCGGTTGGCGTAGTGGTCGCCGCGGCCGGGCTCGCCGCGGCGGTAGCGGTTGTAGTGGTCGTCGATATCGCGGCGCGGGTCGTAGCCGTGGCGCCCGCGGATATTGCGGATGTTGACGTTGGCGTAATAGTCGCGGCCGCAGCGGTACCACGGGTTGTAGAACTCGCCCGGGCCGAGCGGGAACCAGCCCACCGGTGCGCCGCCGATGCCGACCGACCAGCCACCGCCACCGACGAAGGCGACCAGCGCCGGCGCGTAGATCGGGCGCACGCTGCGCGGCCCCGGGATCCAGCCCCAGCCGCCGCGCACGTAGGCCCAGCGGCCGTAGTGGTACGGCGCGAAGCCCCACGGCGCATCGTCCACCCAGGTCCAGCCCCACGGCGCGATATAGGCCCAGTGGCCGTTGCGGTACGGCGCCCAGTTGGCGCCGACGTCGCGGGGGAACCACACCGCGCCGTATTCGCTGGTGTCCTGCCAGGCGCCGTACTGGTCGAGGTCCTGGTAGCCGACCACGTCGTCGGAGACGTACTGGCTGCTGTCCGATTGCGCGTAGCGGCGATCGCGTTCGCTGGCCCAGGCGTCGAACGCATCGCCGCCGTCGATGTCGGTGATCGTCACCATGGCCAGGCTGGGGTCGACGAAACGGTAGCTGCGCCCGGGGTTGATCGAGCGCCGCGCATTGTTCTCGCCGAACACGGTGGCGCCGCCGTCGAACGCGGTGACGCGGGTGCTGCCGTCGCGTTCGTCGATGTCGACGCGGAACGTGCCGGGCTGGTCGACCACCAGCGCCACCGCCGGGGTGTCGATCTCGTAGCTCTGGCCGTCGTCGAGGCGGCGCACGGTGAGGCTGAGCGTGCCCTGGGTCAGCTCGATCTGGGCCAGCTCGTCGTTGAGGTCGAGCAGGCCGAAGTCGGTCCGCCCGTCGATGCGCAGCGTGCCGCCGCCGAACTCCAGCTCGGCGCGGGCGCCCTGGGCGGTGGACAGCTTGTCGCCGGTGGTCAGCGGGCGGTTGATGTTGGCGTCGCTCCAGTCCTTCGCGCCGGCAGGCAGGAAGCCGAGGTCGCCGGCGATGTACGACAGCCGCGCCACCCGGCTCGGCGGATCGGCGCTGTCGTCGACGCCGGACTGTGCCTGGGCCAGACCCGCCACCATGCACAGCAACGTGATCGCCAATGCTCGCCAGTGACGGCGCCACGAGCTGGACAACTCGACAAACCTGGGCATGGTGCTCTCCTTGGGAGTGAGCGCGGGTGGCACGGAGCTTCCGTTCGACACCCTCGCCTCAACGTGCATTGTCAGGCCGGCGATGACCGTCGCCGGATTATGCGCAGGCGCTTGTTCAGCACGCGTTGGGCCGCCCGGCACGGCTCTCGGCTCTGCTCCCTCCCATGCAAGCAGGGGAGGGTCGGGGCGGGGTCGCTCTTCGCCAAGCCAACATCAAAAGCCTCACCCCCTCCTGACCTCCCCCTGCTGCGCAGAGGGAGGGACCGAACGTGCAGTCGCAAGCAAGAAGGATGCTCCCTCACCCTGCAAAGCAGGGAGGCCGGGGAGGGTCAAGCTTTTCAACCACGCGAATCCCGGGTTACCATCCGCCGGCCAAGGCGGGTGTAGCTCAATGGTAGAGCTGTAGCTTCCCAAGCTACTGACGAGGGTTCGATTCCCTTCACCCGCTCCACTCCCCGGTCCCCCGAGCAATCCCGAATCCTTATGGCGGATCTGATCACCCTCGGCTGGCGGGAGCGGCTGGCGTTGCCGCAGCTGGGTATCGGCGTGCTCAAGGCGAAGCTCGATACCGGCGCGCGCAGCAGTTCGCTGCATGTGGACACCCTCGAGACCTTCCAGCGCGATGGCGCGACCTGGTTGCGGTTCACCATGCATGCTGGGCGACGCCAGCCGCTGGAGATCTGCTGCGAGGCGCCAGCGCTGGACCGCCGCGCGGTGACCGACACCGGCGGGCGGCGCACCGAGCGCTGGTTCATCCGCAGTGAAGTCCAACTGGCCGGGCAGCAGTTCAGCGTCGATATCAACCTGACCGATCGTCGGCATATGCTGTTTCCGCTGTTGCTGGGCCGCAGCGCGCTGAGCGGGCGCTTTGCGGTGGACCCGGCACGTTCCTATACCCAGCCGCGGCCGCTGACGGCGGCCACGGACCTTCGATGACGGCCACTCCATGAAGATCGCGATCCTGTCGCGCAATACCCGACTCTATTCGACCAAGCGGCTGGTCGAGGCCGCGCGCGTGCGCGGGCACGTGGTGCGCGTGTTCGACCCGCTGCGCTGCTACGTGCGCATCGCGCCGGGTGCATCGTCGATCCGCTACAAGGGCAAGGAGGTGCGCGACATCGACGCGGTGATTCCGCGCATCGGCACCACCAGCACGTTCTATGGCACCGCGGTGCTGCGCCAGCTGGAGATGATGGGCGTGTACACGCCGAACCCGTCCGACGCGGTGCTGCGCGCGCGCGACAAGCTGCGCTGCCTGCAGATCCTTGCCGCGCAGGGCATCGACATGCCGGTGACGGTGTTCGGTGACAACCCGGACGACACCGACGATGTGCTGGCCCTGCTCGGCGATCCGCCGCACGTGATCAAGCTCAACGAAGGCAGCCAGGGCACCGGCGTGGTGCTGGCGGAGAAGCGCGCCGCGTCGCAGAGCGTGATCGAGGCGTTCCGCGGCCTGTACGCGAACTTCCTGGTACAGGAGTTCGTGGCCGAGGCAAAGGGCAGCGACCTGCGCTGCTTCGTGGTCGGCAAGAAGGTGGTGGCGGCGATGCAACGCGACTCCAGCCCGGGTGATTTCCGCGCGAACCTGCACCGTGGCGGCACCGCGATGGCGGCCACGCTGAGCCCCGAGGAAAGGCGCATCGCCGTGCGCGCGGCCGGCGCGCTGGGGTTGGGCATCGCCGGCGTCGACCTGCTGCGCTCCAACCGCGGCCCGCTGCTGCTGGAAGTGAACGCCTCGCCCGGGCTGGAGGGCATCGAGGCCGCCACCGGCGTCGACGTGGCCGGTGCGATCATGGATCTGCTCGAAACGCAGGCGCGCGAAGCCGCCGTCGATGGGCGGACGAGGCGCATGGCGTCGCGAAAAACATAGGAAGTCACCGCCAAGGCCATGGTTCAGGGTGGGGTTTTCCCTGATGGCGGGTCATACGACGGATGTAGTACGAAATATGTCGTTGAATATGTTCGAACCCGGACGTAACCTCTGAGCCTGTTCGATTGCGTACAGGGATCCCGGAAGCCGATGGCTTCGAAGTTCCCTGTGAAGATTGCCCCGCCGGGGCGGCAACGGAAGCGCGGAGGGGCGGACACATGAAGATGCACATCTGGCTGGCTGGCATGGTGCTGGGCTTGACGTTGTTTCCATGGGGCACGGCTTGCGCCAGCAAACTGCAGCCCCTGGTCAAGGCGGACACCAAGGCTGATTTCATGGTGGTAGTCGCCGCCGTCAAAAAGGAAATGGTCCCGGGTGGGCGTTACGAGTTCGTCAGCAGTTCGGAGCGGCAGACCATAGACGCCAGCCTGGGCGAAATGCAGTCGTTGTTCGACAGGTTCGGGACCGTCGCGGCGATGGACAAGGATGCGAAGTTCCAGCTGTACGTCGACCAGGAGAACGTGGGTGCGATCCTGACCCACCGCGATGACCGGCGGATGGTGTGCAAGTCCGAGCGCCCGATCGGATCATTGCTTCCCCAGCGTACTTGCCAGACTTATGGCGAGGTGGAGCGCGGGCGGCAGAAGAGCGAGCAATTCATGGAACAGCAGGCCCGGCCCGGCTTCGTCAGTGGCAGTGCCAATCCCAGCGCAAAGGGTGGTATGCCAATCCCGCGTGGGCACTGAGTCCCGATAATTCTACGAAGGATTTAGTACGAACATCTTCGTTGACAGCTCGACAGGCACCGCCGTACGATTGCATGAGGGGGTCGTGCGTCAGGTGCCCTGTGTCGGGGTGCAGCACGATCTGCGGAGAGCATGGCATGAAATTCAAATTCTGGCTGATCGGCATGGCCGTGGGCATGACCTTGTTGCCCTTGGGCGCCGTTTACGCCTACAAGACCGAAGTGATCGTGAAGGCCCAGAACAAGGACGACTTCAGCGCGATGGTTGCCGCCGTGCATCAACAGATGGCCGCGGGCGGTCGTTACGAATTCGTCGACAGCAGCGAACGGCACGATGTGAACACCAAGTTCGGTGACATGCAGTCGTTGTTCGACAAATACAGCACGGTTGACCAGATGGACGCGGATGCGAAGGCCAGGTTGTTCGAGGACCAGGAGACCATCAACGCGATCCTGACCCGTCGAGATGACAAGCGGCTGGTCTGCACGTCCGAACGCCCGATCGGCTCGCTGCTGCCCAAGCGCACCTGTCGCACCTACGGTGACATCGAAAGGGACCGCCAGAAGAGCGAGCAATTCATGCAGCAACAGGCTCGTCCCGGCCTGACACCCGGCGGCCATTGACGGTCGCGCGGCTGGGGATGATTCTCCGGAATAACGGAAAGTCATCCTGACGCACATACTGTGCGTCGGTACGCGTGGGACTGGCGAGTCGATGCGGCACAGGGCGGCGCCGCGTCGGCAGCCTGCACGAAGAGCTCCTTGCTTCGGGGATGAGGAATCGACATGAAAGAGCAATCCGCCGGCCTGCCGAGGCCGACCGAGGCTGAACTGGGAATCCTGCAGGTGTTGTGGTCGCGTGAGGCATGCACGGTGCGTGAAGTGCACGACGTGCTGCACCTCGGTGACGGCAGCGGCTACACCACCGCACTGAAAATGCTGCAGGTGATGCACGCCAAGGGACTGGTGGAACGAGACGACTCGCAGCGCGCGCATGTCTACCGCGCGGCGGTGAGCAAGGAGCGAACCCAGAAGCGCTTCCTGCTCGACTTGGTGCAGCGTGTGTTCGATGGCTCATCGTCGCAGTTGGTGTTGCACGCGCTGGGTAGCCAGCGCACCAGTCGCGAGGAGCTTCGTGCCATTCGCAGCCTGTTGAACAAGCTCGACAAGGACGCGCTGTGATGGACACGCTGCCGGTACTGTTCGCCAGTGCACGCGTGATCGGATGGGCGCTGCTGCATTTCTTTTGGCAGGCCACCCTGGTGGGCCTGATCTATGCCGCGGTTCGGATGTTCCTGCCGCGGGGCGAAGCACGCTATCGTTTTGGCATGGCGATGCTGGTGGTGTTGGCGCTGTGCCCGCTGTTGACGGCATGGCGCCTGCTGGATGCTGCGCCGTCCGTCATCCAGACGGCAACCCATGCGGTGGCATCGTCGATCATCACCGACGGCGCGAGCGTCGAGCATGCATGGGCCTGGGGCGCCTGGCTTGATGCGGTGTTGCCGTGGCTGGTGCTTGCATGGTCGGGCGGCGTGCTGTTGCTGTCGCTGCGTGCATGGCGTCAGTGGCAAAGGTTGAAGCTGTTGGTACGCATGGCCGAGCTGTTGCCTGTGTGGCAGGACCGGGTCACCGCCATGGCCAGTCGATTCGGCCTGCACCGGAGAGTCACTGTTCTGTGCAGTCAGATCATCGCCACTCCGGCGCTGGTTGGCTGGATAAGGCCGGTGATCCTGCTGCCGATGGCGGTCGCATGCAATTTCCCGGCGAACCAGATCGAATTGATCCTTGCTCACGAGCTGGCGCATCTGCGGCGCTGGGATCCACTCGCCAACCTGTTCCAGGTCGTCCTGGAGACGTTGTATTTCCACCATCCGGTGGTGCACTGGATTTCGGGCGATGTGCGCAACGAACGCGAGATCTGCTGCGATGAACTGGCTCTGTCGATCAGTGGCGGCAGTCGCCATGCATTCGTGACGGCACTGGCTCAGCTCGGAGAATTGCGCGAGCAACACGGTTCTCTGCTGCTGGCGGCCAACGGCGGCGTTTTGCTGGATCGTGTGCAACACATGGTGGTGCCGATGCAGGATGCCGCGCGTGCACGCACGTCCGCCCGTTTCGTTGCCGTCCTGCTCGGCGCCGCCCTGCTGCTGTTCACGTTGCGGATCGAATGGAAGCAGGCCGCCATGCAACAAAGCCTGACCGAGTCCATCATGCAGTTGCAGCCGGCGTTGACGCCTCCATGGCTGGCGCTGGCCGCATCGCAGATAACCTGGCACTTGCCTGACCTCACCCCGGTGCACGCGGTTGTGGCGCGTCCACGGTTTGCGATGCCTGCGGTGACGGCGACGAGCGAACCACCGCCATTGCGGGTCGATGCCGAGCCGACGGTGGCGACACCGATGTCCTTGCGGGTTTCCGACCTGGCGCCGGTTCGCCAGCCATCCATGCGCATGGTCGGAGCAGTCACCCCCTCCGCGGCGGTCGCGGCCGTTGCGCCGACGCCGATCCGCATTCGCCAGCCGATCTATCCGCGCAACGCGCTGCTGCGAGGCATCGAAGGGCAGGTTGTGGTCGAGTTCGGCCTCGCCGCTGACGGCAGCGTGCAGGATATTCGAGTGATCCACGCCGAACCCGCGGGCGTGTTCGACCAATCAGCGACTCAAGCCATGCGTAGCTGGAGGTATGCGTTGCCCGCTGGCGTGTCGACGCAGCGCTATCGCCAGAAGATGGCGTTCATGCTGAATGCCGCGACCACGGTGAACACCTCTTCGGACACGTACGGGGGCGACGAAATTCATGCGAAGGCCGGTTGCCAGATTGTTACCGGCACACATATATGCCGCTGGCCTGATGATGTGGATCCGCGCGTAACCGTCGCCGACAGGATTTTCAGGCAGTAAATGGATTGGAGACGCGAGGCTGCTTTCAAGAAGCGATGTGTGTCGGTTAACTCCACCGTAACCCGTCATATCCTATAAACCACAGACCGTTATTTGCGTGGAGTTCCAGTCATCCGGAATCCGGTGAAGGCAGATGATGGTATCGGGGCAGTAGTTTGGGCCCAGGTGGGCGACGGCGAGTCGCGCATCTGGGCCTTTTTCTTGCCTGTGCGGCACCCCATTCAGTTTCACGGCGCGGCCGGTGCGCCGGCTTCACACAAGCTTGTTAAGCTTGCAACTCCAGCTGGCCCGTGCGCCGGCTGCGCAGGAGTGACACATGCGCGTACTGGTGATCGAAGACAACAGCGATATCGCGACCAACATCGGCGATTATCTGGAAGACCGGGGCAACGTGGTCGATTTCGCGGGCGACGGCGTGACCGGCCTGCACCTGGCGGTGGTGCACGACTTCGACGTGATCGTGCTCGATCTCACGCTGCCCGGCATGGACGGTCTGGAAGTGGCGCGCAAGCTGCGCCACGAGGCACACAAGCAGACCCCGATCCTGATGCTGACCGCGCGCGATGCGCTGGAGCAGAAGCTGACCGGTTTCGAATCCGGCGCCGACGACTACATGACCAAGCCGTTCGCGCTGCAGGAACTGGCCGCGCGGCTGGAAGTGCTGGCGCGCCGCGGCAAGGGGCCGCAGAGCCGCGTGCTGAAAGTGGCCGACCTCACGTTCAACCTCGACACGCTCACCGTGAACCGCGAGGGCAAGTCGATCCAGCTGAACCCGATCGGCCTGAAGCTGCTGCAGGCGCTGATGGAAGCGAGCCCGTCGGTGGTCACCCGGCAGGACCTGGAACAGCGCGTGTGGGGCGAGGAGCTGCCCGACAGCGATTCGCTGCGCGTGCATATCCATGGCCTGCGCGCGGCGATCGACAAACCGTTCGACAAGCCGCTGATCCACACGCGGCACGGCATTGGCTATCGGATGGTCGAGCCGGATGCAGTCCAGGCGTAAGCTTCGTTTTCGATTGATCGTCTCCTTCGCGCTGTTCGGCTTCGGCCTCAGCGCGTTGTTTGCCGTGGCCGCGCTGAACATTCGCGCCAAAGTCGAAAGCCAGCTGGTTACCGCATCCTTGCAGCAGGACGTGGATCAGGCTGTCGAGAAAGTGCACAAGGATCCCACCAAGCCAGCGGGTTCCGACCTCATCGAGGCCTGGATGCGCAGCGATCGCACGCTCTACAACATGCCGCTTTCCTGGCAGGCCCTCGACAGCGGTGTGCATGATATTTATGAGGCGGGAGCAGACGGTACGAGGCACCACTACAAGCTTGCCGTACGCAAGAAGTACGGACTGATCGGGTTCATCCGCTATGACGTTACCCGTGACGAACTCGGCAAGCAGCAGTTGTTGTTCAGCGTAATCGGCGCGGTATTCCTGTTCGGCCTGCTCTCATTGGTGTTGGGCTTGTGGCTCTCCCGCAAGGTACTGAAGCCGGTCAGCGAGCTGGCCAACCGCCTTCGCGACTTCCGCAAGGCCGGCAAGGCCGAGCCGCTGGCGCCGCATTTCGCCGACGACGAGGTGGGCGAGCTGGCGCATGCGCTCGACGAGTATTCGGCGCGGCTCACCGCGATGGTCGAGCGCGACCGCGAATTCAACTCCGACGTCAGCCATGAACTGCGCACGCCGCTGGCGGTGATCGCCAGCACCACCGAGCTGCTGCAGGGTTCGCCCGATCTCACCGAGAAGCTGAGCGAGCGGTTGAAGCGGATCGAGCGCGCCTCGCGCCAGGCCACCGAGCTGATCGAGGCGCTGCTGCTGCTGTCGCGTGCCGAACGGCGCGGCCCCACCCGCGGCGAGACCACCGAGGTGGGCAAGGTCGCCGCCGACGTGATCGAGAGCCAGCGCCCGCAGATGCGCGGCAAGCCGCTGAGCATCGAGCTCGCCGTCAGCGAGCCGGTCAACGTCAACGCGCCGGCCTCGGTGCTGTCGGTGGCGCTGACCAACCTGGTCGGCAACGCGATCAAGTACACGCTCGAAGGCAGCGTGCGCGTCGAAGTGGGCGACGGCCGCATCGAGGTGATCGACACCGGCCCCGGGATCAAGCCGGAAGACGCCGAGCGCCTGTTCCAGCGCGGCGTGCGTGGCGAGGGCGCCGGCGGCAGCGGCGCCGGCCTCGGCCTGGCGATCGTGCGCCGCCTATGCGAACTCTACGGCTGGGACGTCTCCATGCGCCCGCGCAGCGACGCCAACGGCGCGATCGCCAGCATCAAATTCGCCTGAATCTGTTCATTCCCTGCGGCGGCAGGGGGAGGTTAGGAGGGGGTTGTCCGAGCTTGCGGGAAGATCGAGAGCTGACCCTACCCCAGCCCTCCCCTGCAAGCAGGGGAGGGAGCAAAGCGGGACAGAAACGAAAACGCCCCGCATCGCGGGGCGTTTTCGTTTCCGCGAGTGGCCGTGCTTCAGACCTGCTCCAGCCAGCCCCACTTGTCGTGGGTGCGGCCGTCGAACAGGCCGAAGAACAGCTCCTGCAGGCGCAGGGTCACGCGGCCGGCCTTGCCGGTGCCGACCTGCTTGCCGTCGACCGAGCGGATCGGGGTGATCTCGGCGGCGGTACCGCACATCAGCACTTCCTCGGCGAGGTACAGGTACTCGCGCGGGATGTCGCGTTCGACCACCTCGATGCCGTCCTCGCGGGCCAGCGTCATCAGCGTGTTGCGGGTGATGCCGGTGAGCAGCGAGGCGCTGGCCGGCGGGGTGTGCAGCACGCCGTCGAAGACCAGGAACAGGTTCTCGCCGGCGCCTTCGCTGAGCAGGCCGGTGGAGGCCAGCGCGATGCCCTCGCCGAAGCCCAGGCGGCGCGCTTCACGCGCAATCAGCTGGCCGGACAGGTAATTGCCGCCGGCCTTGGCGCCGGCCGGAATGGTGTTCGGCGCGAAACGCTGCCAGCTCGACACGCAGGCGTCGATGCCGTTCTGCAGCGCCTCGGCGCCGAGGTACGGACCCATCGGCCACGCCGCGACGGCGACGTCGATCGGGGTTTCGGCGGACAGGCCGAAACCGCCCAGGCCGCGGTAGGCGACCGGGCGCAGGTAGGCGGCACCCAGGCCGTTCTTGCGGATCACTTCACGACACGCCACCGCCAGTTCGTCGGCCGAGTACGGCAGCACCATGTCGTAGATCTTGGACGACTGGTACAGCCGGTTCAGATGGTCGGTGAGGCGGAAGATCGCGGCGCCGTCGGGCGTGGCGTAGCTGCGGATACCCTCGAACACCGATGAGCCGTAATGCAGCGCGTGCGACATCACGTGGGTGGTCGCCTCGGCCCAGGGTTTGATGCTGCCGTTCTGCCAGATCCATTCGGGGTATTGCTGCGCCATGTCGATTCTCCAATGGGGACCGCCCATGATAACTGCTGGGCGCCGGGTCGGCGTCAATTCGCGTTGCGCAACCACAGGCAGCCGGCCTGGTGCACGATGTCGAAACGCAGCTCCCGCGGGCCGCCGCTGCCGTCATTGCCGTCGTTGCCGACGGTGTGCAACACCAGCCGGTTGCGGGCCGATGGCGGAGCGGGCGGGGCGTCCGTGGCGAACGGGTCGTCGATGCTGGCGGTTTGCGCCGGTGCGCTGCCGCCCGGGATGCCCGCGTCCAGCAGCGGTTGCCTCATCAGCTCGGCCAGCGAGCGGATGTCCGCGATCGCCGCGCCGCGGCCATAGCCGTCCCACAGCATCAGGCCGGCCATGCGGTTGGCGTCGCGGCTGGCAAAGGCGTCGATCACGCTCTGGCGCAGTTCGCCGGTGCTGGCAGCGCACAGGATCGGCGGCGGCGCGGCCAGCGGGGCGGTGGCATTGCCGGGCTGGGTGCCAGGACTGACCGGGGTGGCCTGCAGCGCGGCGCAGGGCTGGTCGGTGAACACCGCGCCGCCGTTCGCGCTGATGCAGCGATGGATCGGCGTCTGCGCCGCGGCGGGTGCGGCACAGGCGAGCAGGATCAGGCAGAGCAGGGCGGCCAACTGGTGCATCGCGCCAGCATACCTGCCGCGCGGATCAGAAAAGTTGCTGCAGCACCGCCTGCGTGGCACGGGCCCGGTTCAGCGTGTAGAAGTGCAGGCCCGGCGCGCCGCCGTCGAGCAGGCGCCGGCACAGTTGCGCCACCACTTCGGCGCCGAGCGCGCGCACCGAATCGGCGTCGTCGCCGTGCGCCTGCATGCGCTTGGCGATCCAGCGCGGGATCTCCGCGCCGCACATGTCGGAGAAGCGTTTCAGCTGGCTGTAGTTCGCGATCGGCATGATGCCCGGCACGATCGGTACGGTGACGCCGAGCCGGCGCACGTCGTCGATGAAGCGGAAATACGCGTCGGGGTTGAAGAAGTACTGGGTGATCGCGCCGTTCGCGCCGGCGTCGATCTTCGCCTTGAAGTGCTGCAGGTCGCGCAGCGCGTCGTCGGCTTGCGGGTGGGTTTCCGGGTACGCCGCCACCTCGATGTGGAAGTGGTCGCCGCAGTGCTCGCGGATGAAGCACACCAGTTCGGCGGCGTAGCGGAAGTCGCCTGCGCTGGCCATGCCCGAAGGCATGTCGCCGCGCAGCGCCACGATGCGCCGGTAGCCCGCCGCACGGTAGCCGTCCAGCAGCTCGGCGATCTCCGCCCGGGTGCCGCCCATGCACGACAGGTGCGGTGCCACGTTGAGTCCATGCCGTGTGTGCAGCCGCGCCACGGTGTCACCGGTGTAGCTGAGCGTGGAGCCGCCCGCGCCGAACGTGACCGAGGCGTATTCCGGCCGGTGCGCCTTCAGCACCTGCGCCGCCCGGTCCAACTGCGTGCGCTGTTCGTCGGTCTTGGGCGGGAAGAATTCGAAGCTGATCGACGGCATGCCCTGGGTTCCTGGTCGCGGTGCCGGCGAGTATATATCTTTGTGTCGCGATGAAGCGATAGATGGCGATGCCGGGAGTCGAGATTCGGGATTCGGGATTCGTTGAAAGCGAAGAGCGATTGGCTGCTCTGCGGGCTGCAGGACGACAAAGCATCGTATGCCCGCGCACAAAAACGGGGCGCATCGCTGCGCCCCGCTGATATTTCCACGATCCGGTCTACGCTCTTTCGAATCCCGAATCCCGAATCCCGAATCCCGAATCCCGAATCCCGAATCCCGAATCCCGAAGATCAGTAGCGGTAGTGATCCGGCTTGTACGGCCCTTCCACCGGCACGCCGAGATACTTCGCCTGCTCGCCGCTCAGTGTGGTCAGCTTCACGCCGATCTTCTCCAGGTGCAGGCGCGCGACTTCCTCGTCAAGCTTCTTCGGCAGGATGTAGACCTTCGCCTCGTACTTGTCCTTGTTCGCCCACAGGTCGATCTGCGCCAGGGTCTGGTTGGAGAACGAGTTGGACATCACGAAGCTGGGGTGGCCGGTGGCGCAGCCCAGATTGACCAGGCGGCCTTCGGCGAGCAGGAAGATCGCGCGGCCGTCGGGGAACACGTACTTGTCCACCTGCGGCTTGATGTTGATCTTCTCGACGCCGGCCATCGCGTTCAGCGCGTCGACCTGGATCTCGTTGTCGAAGTGGCCGATGTTGCAGACGATCGCCTGGTCCTTCATCGACTTCAGGTGATCGAGCGTCAGCACGTCCTTGTTGCCGGTGGTGGTGACGTAGATGTCGCCGCGGCCCAGCGTGGATTCAACCGTGTTGACCTCGAAGCCCTCCATCGCCGCCTGCAACGCGTTGATCGGATCGATCTCGGTGACGACAACACGCGAGCCGTAGGCACGCAGCGAATGCGCGCAGCCCTTGCCCACGTCGCCGTAGCCGCAGACCACGGCCACCTTGCCGGCCAGCATCACGTCCATCGCACGCTTGAGGCCGTCGGCCAGCGATTCGCGGCAGCCGTACAGGTTGTCGAACTTCGACTTGGTGACCGAGTCGTTGACGTTGATCGCCGGGATCAGCAACGACTTCGCCTCGGCCAGCTGGTACAGGCGGTGCACGCCGGTGGTGGTCTCCTCGGAGACGCCCTTCCAGTCTTTCACCACGGTGTGCCAGTAGCCCGGACGCTCGTTGTGCACGCGCTTGAGCAGGTTCTTGATCACCTGCTCCTCGTGCGAGGACGCTTTCTCGTCGACCCACTTGCTGCCGTTCTCCAGTTCGTAACCCTTGTGGATCAGCAGCGTGACGTCGCCGCCATCGTCGACCACCAGCTGCGGGCCGAGGAAACCGCCCTTGCCGTCGGGGAAGGACAGCGCGTCCATGGTGCAGTCCCAGTATTCCTCCAGCGTCTCGCCCTTCCAGGCGAACACCGGCGTGCCGGTCGCGGCGATCGCGGCGGCGGCGTGGTCCTGGGTCGAGAAGATGTTGCACGAAGCCCAGCGCACGTCGGCGCCGATGTCCTTCAGCGTCTCGATCAGCACCGCGGTCTGGATCGTCATGTGCAGCGAGCCGGTCACGCGCACGCCCTTCAGCGGCAGTGTGGCGGCGTGCTTCTTGCGGATCGACATCAGGCCCGGCATCTCGTGCTCGGCGATGTCCAGTTCCTTGCGGCCCCAGTCGGCGAGCGACAGGTCGCGGATCTTGTAGTCGTGGCTGTTTTCTTTGAATGCGGCGTTCATGGATATCTCCAGTTGATGCGAGGCTCTTTCGAGGAGTCCGGCCATGGATGGCCGGTCTACCGCGAAGGGACTCGCGTACTGAGCGCCGTTGTGGAACGTGCCGCGCCGAGCCTGGCCATTTTCTTGTGAGGAGTCTGCACAGGGATGTGCAGGCTGTTGCGGATGGATCCGCATTCACGAATGAATGGTCGCAGCGCCCCTCGGCGGGCAGTACAAGCGCAATATTGTAGCGGCAGAAGCCGGCGGATGCCGCCGCCGCCGCAATTCGTTTAGGCTGGCGGTTCATCCAGCCCGGAGCCCTGCATGGAGTCAAGCCGCGAACCCGAGTTCCTGCCGCCCGACGGCCCGCTGCGCGAGGATGTCAGCCGGCTCGGCGCGATGGTCGGGCGGATGCTTGCCGAGCAGGGCGGCGACGCGTTTTTCGAGCGGGTCGAGCAGGTGCGCACCGCGGCGATCCGCCGGCGCCGCGAAGGCGCCACGGTGGACGACCTGGCCGCCTCGCTGGCCGGTCTCGACGCCCGCGACGCCGAAGCGCTGGCGCGCGCGTTCGCCACGTATTTCCAGGCGGTGAACACGGCCGAGCGGGTGCACCGCATCCGCCGTCGCCGCGACTACCAGCGCGAGGGCAGCGCGCCGCAGCCGGAATCGCTGCTCGACGTGCTGGGCCGGCTGAAGGCCGAAGGCGTGGGCGCCGATGAACTGGTGGGCTGGCTCGACCGGCTGTGGATCGAGCCGGTGTTCACCGCGCACCCGACCGAGGCGGTGCGCCGCTCGCTGCTGGAGAAGGAACAGGCGATCGTGCGCTCGCTGATCGACGGCTTCGACCGGGAGCGCACGCCGCAGGAGCGCAAGGAGGACGACGACCGCATCTACATGGCGCTGTCCGCCGGCTGGCAGACCGCCGAGGCCTCGCCGGTGCGGCCCAGCGTGCAGGACGAGCGCGAACACGTCGACTTCTACCTGGCGAACCCGCTGTACCGGATCGTGCCGGCGCTGTACGAATCGCTGGCGCAGGCGCTGCAGGAAACCTACGGCGTGGCGATCAAGCTGCCGCGACTGCTGCGCTTCGCCAGCTGGGTCGGCGGCGACATGGACGGCAACCCGAACGTGGGCGCCGACACCATCACCGCCTGCCTCGACTCGCAGCGCGCGCTGGTGCTGGAGCGCTACCGCGAGGACGTGGCCACGCTGGCGCGCCAACTCAGCCAGACCGAGGGTCGGGTCGCCGCGTCGGCGGCGCTGCGCGCGCGGCTGGCGGACTACCGCGAGCGTTTTCCCGCGGCCGCGGCGCAGATCCGCCCGCGCCACGCCGACATGCCGTATCGCTGCCTGCTGCAGCTGGTCGGCGCGCGGCTGGCACTGACCGGTGACGAATCGCTGGACGGCTATCCGTCCAGCGAAGAATTGCTGGACGACCTGCAGCTGATCGCCGACAGCCTGTTCCAGCATCGCGGCGTGCACGCCGGCGCCTATGCGGTGGAACGCCTGCTGTGCCGCGTGCGCAGCTTCGGCTTCCACCTGGCGCGGCTGGACGTGCGGCAGGATTCGCGTGTGCACGACGACGCGCTGGCGGCCCTGCTGGCCGATCCGGACTGGGCCACCCGCGACAGCACCGCACGCGCCGACCGGCTGCGCCCCTACGCCAGCGGTGAAGCCACGTTTGCGCACAGCGCCGACGCGAGTGCCGAGTCGCTGCAGGCGGTGTTCACCACCCTGCGCGACAGCCGCCGGAGCCACGGCCACGACGCCACCGGCCTGTACATCATCAGCATGGCGCGCTCGGCTGCCGACGTGCTGGCCGTGCTGGGGCTGGCGCGGCGCGGCGGGCTGGTCGACGAAGCGCAGCATGTGCCGCTCAATATTGCCCCGCTGTTCGAAACCGTCGACGACCTGAGGGACGCGCCGGCCACTTTGCGCGCGTTGCTCGACGACCCGGTCTATCGCCGCCATCTGGCTGCGCGCCACGACCAGCAGTGGGTGATGCTGGGCTACTCCGACAGCGGCAAGGACGGCGGCACGCTGGCCTCGCGCTGGGGCCTGCAGCGCGCCCAGGCGGAATTGCTGGAGGTGGCGAATGCGGCCGGTATCCATCTCGCGTTCTTCCACGGCCGCGGCGGCTCGGCCAGCCGCGGCGGC
>DATCUT010000121.1:0-2242 GCA_036561785.1 Rhodanobacter sp. | reverse complement strand
CATCTGACCCCGGAGCGGCTGAAAGAACACGCCGAGCACCTGCACCTGCGCGGGATCCAGGTGGTTGCCGACCAGCAACAGGCTCAGCGACAAAACGCCCGACAATGGCCGTCGCCAGCTCATGGAAAACCTCATGCCGCGGACTCCTTCGCCATCAGGTGGCGGTACTTGAGTTCAAGCTGCTCGCGCGATTCGACGTGGTCCGGATCGCTGATGATGCATTCGACCGGGCACACCACCACGCACTGCGGTTCGTCATGATGACCGACGCACTCGGTGCACAACGCGGGGTCGATCACGTAAAACTCCTCGCCCAGCGAGATTGCCTTGTTCGGGCAAGCCGGTTCGCAGACGTCGCAATTGACGCAGGTGTCGAGGATTTTCAGGGACATCGGTCGATACTACATGCTGGGGTGCGACGCTTGGCGAGAGCGTGCCGGTGCGCTGGCGACTTCGCAGCGACCAAGCATCCAGCACCCTCATGCAAGGCCGAGGGCGCTGCTGCGGAGCTGCGCCGGCGCTGCCGGCGCGGCGATCACGCTTACATCGCGACGAAACGGACCGTGGCGCCGGTCGGCTTCAGCACGTCGTCGACACGCTGCTGGTCGGCCTGGTCGCCGATGAACAGGACGATCACGTCCTTGAACGAACCGGGCTTGGCATCCTTGAACGCCTCGGCCACCAGGTCGGCGGTCTTGGCCGAATCCGGACCGGCGAACACCAGCATGTTGCCCGGCAGCACGCCGCGCGCGACGGTGTCCTGCACGTTCGACAACTGACGGCCACGACCGGCCACGGCTTCCTCGGAATCACCGGCCGGCACCAGGTACGGATACGGACGGTCGGCCTTCATGCCCTGCATGTTGTTCTGCACGATCTGGCCGAGATAGGCGTTCCACGCCTTGGTGTCGTTCGGATCGGTCGGCTTGGTCGCCTGCTGGCTGGCCTGCTGGCCGTCCTGCTGGTCGGCTTCGTGCTTGCCGCAGGCGCTCAGGGCCAGGCTGGCGGCCAGCGCGACGACAGCAATGAGAGCGAACTTACGCATGGTTATCACCTTCTGTTTCGGGTTGCTTGTTGGGGCCGGTGCGGCCTTTCTGCCAGCGCTGCCGCATGGCCTGTTGTACCGCCGGATGCACGAAACCGGAAATATCCCCGCCGAGACGGCCGATCTCGCGCACCAGCGACGAGGAGATGAAACTGTATTGTTCCGCCGGCGTCAGGAACAGCGTCTCCGCCTGCGGGATCAGATGCCGGTTCATGCTGGCCAGCTGGAACTCGTATTCGAAATCCGACACCGCGCGCAAGCCGCGGATGATCACGCCGGCGCCGATCTGCTCGACGAAGGTCGCCAGCAGGCAGTCGAAGCCGCGCACCTCCACGTTCGGCAGGTCGGCCAGCGCCAGCCGCGCCAGGGTGATCCGCTCGCCGATGCTGAAGCCGGGCCCCTTGCTGGAACTGTCGGCCACCGCCACCACCACCTTGTCGAACAGCGGCGCGGCCCGCGTCACCAGGTCGGTATGCCCGTTGGTGATCGGATCGAAGGTACCCGGATAGACGGCCAGGCGCGGATTGCCAGAGAGCCTGGTCATAGGCTTCAAGTACCCCGCGTTGTCATCGAGTGGTCGCCAGGTGGTAGTGCGTGGCGCAGCGCCTGACTGGCCGTCAGGCCAAGCCGCGCGCTGCCGCATGGCGACCACTCGATGGCAACCCGAAGGGCCGGGTCTGTTTGCCCACATGCCGGCGTCATCACTCGGTCGTGGACGGACGTCCACTCCCTCGTTCTTCCTTGGCATGCGCGCAAACAGCTCCCGGCGCGGGGCACTTGAAGACTATGACCAGGCTCTATGGTTTTGCTCACGAGACAGACACGGCGGATGGATTGACCCTAGCTTAACGGAAGCGCGTGCCGATAGAGCGCAAAACGCACCTCGCCGGCCTGCCCTTCGCGGTGCAGCTGCCAGTTCGGCGGCAGCACCGGCGCATTGCCGCGCGGCGATTCCACGTAGACCCACCCTCGCGAGGCCAGCCAGCCGCCCTGCTCCAACTGCTGCGCCAGCGCCGACCACAGGTCCAGCACGAACGGCGGGTCGAGGAAGACCAGGTCATACGGTTGCGCCGCGCCCTGCAGGAACAGGCCTGCGTCGAGCACCGCCACCTGGCCGGTATCGGCCTTGAGTCGCGCCAGGTTCGCGCGCAGCGCCTGCGCCGCGCGCGCGTCGCGTTCGACGAACTGCACACCGGC
>DATCUT010000120.1:0-4323 GCA_036561785.1 Rhodanobacter sp. | reverse complement strand
CGCCTCGGCCGGCGCGCCGGAGGCATCCAGCGACGGCGGGGTCGCCGCGGTCAGCTGCTCGCTCTGGCCGTTGATGGTCAGCGTGCTGGAGTCGATCGGGAACGCCACGTCGAAGCTGTAGGTCTGGTCGCCATAGTTGGTGGTGATCAGGATCCGCGACCCGGTGACGTTCACGCCGAGCTTCTTGGCGGCTGCCTGGACCTCGGTGTTCGCCTTGGCGATGGCGTCTTCCACGGCCTCCATGCCGTCCTTGCGCTGGATCGAGGTGGACACCAGCAGCACCGGGGTCGGCTGGGCCTGTTCGATGTACGGGATCAGCTGGCTGTAGTCGATGTTCGGCACGCCGGCCAGCACGTTCTGCAGATTGTTCAGGCTGAACTGGATGAACGAGTCGGGATCGCCATGGATGTACAGGTTGGCGAAGCGGTTGACCAGGTTCCAGCCGTAGGAAACGTCATACGACCAGGTGACCTGGGTCAGCTGTCCGCGGCTGCCCTGGCGCTCCAGGTCCAGCGTGAAATGCTTGTCCAGGCCGCGCCAGCTGTTGTCCAGGTTCCAGATGATGCTGGCGGTCTTGGTGTTGCTGTCGATCTTGTCGAACTCCGGCGTCGCGCTGGCGATGGTCAGGCCGCCGCTGCCGACCTTGGGGTCGGTGCTGGCCCAGCTGACTTCGGCACCCGGGCCGTAGGCCTTGCCGGAAAAGTTGAACTGGATGTTCGGGTCGAACGAGCGCAGTACCGAGTAGTCCGGCAGCCGGCGGTAGTTGTCGAGCACGTCGTAGACCTGCCGCATGTCCTTGCCGATGACCAGCTGGCGTTCCACATGACCGCTGCCGGGCATGACCACAGCTGCCAGGACACCGATGATCGCAACGATGACCAGGGCAACAAGAAATTCAAAGACACGCATCATTCCAGAGTTCTCCGAAGCGTCTTTACGCCATACCTAGATAGTGTTGCCCCGGCCGTCCGCGCGGGCCCGCCCGAGGGTTCACTCCGAGGGCCATGGCAGGGGGTCGGCAAACGCCGAAGCTACGGATGTTACTTGCTCACGAGCTGGAACGCTATCGTCGGCGTCGCCCCATCCGGAAGGCCAAAAGCGAGCTGCCGCAGGGCCCCGCGACGACGGCGCCGGGCCAGCGCCCGGCCTGTTTCAGACGATGCCCATTTCCAGCGCTTTCAGCACGGCGCGGGTGCGGTCGCGCACGCCGAGCTTGGACAGGATGTTGGAAACGTGGTTCTTCACCGTGCCTTCGGCCACCTTCAGCGAGTTGGCGATCTCCTTGTTGCTGTAGCCGCCGGACAGCAGCCGCAGGATCTCGGTCTCGCGCTCGGTCAGCGGATCGGGCTGCTCCAGGCTGGTGAAATTGTTCTGCATCCGCGCCACCCCGGCCATCAGGCGCTGGGTGACCATCGGTGCCACCAGCGAGCCGCCGCCGGCCACGGTGCGCACGGCCTCGACCAGTTGCTCCAGCGAGACGTCCTTCAGCAGGTAGCCGCGCGCGCCGGCCTTGAGGCCCTGCAGCACCAGCTGGTCGTCGTCGAAGGTGGTGAGGATGATGGTCGGCGGCAACTCGTTGCGGGCGGACAGCGCCTGCAGCACTTCCAGCCCGCTCATGTTCGGCATGCGCAGGTCCAGCAGCACCACGTCGGGCTTGACCCGCGGGATGTCCTGCACCGCCTGGGCGCCGTCGGCGCACTCGGCCACCACGCGGATATCTTCAGCCAGATCCAGCAGCGAGCGAACGCCCTGGCGCACCAGATTCTGGTCGTCGACGAGACAAACGGAAATCATCGCGGATCCTCGGGCAAACATGTCTTAAGGAAGTGATACTGACAGCTGGCGGGCTGGGCCACTGCCAACACCGGCGCACTTCGCGCCCCAGCGCGGGTCGCCAAGATTACGACACATTCAGCGCCGGCGGCTCAAACCGCGTCGACGCGTGCGCCAGCGCAGTGTGCTCGCCCAGAGGCAGCCGCACGGTCAACGCAAAACCCTGGCTCAGCCCGGTATCCAGCGTCACGCTGCCGCCGAACTCGGCCAGCCGCTCGCGCATGCCGGACAGGCCATTGCCCGGCTCGACGTTCTCGGCGCCGCGACCGTCGTCGCGCGCGTGCAGGCCGAGCAGATTTTCCTCGGCATAGGCGAAGTTCAGCCACAGGTTGCGCGCGCCGGCGTGCTTGGCGGTATTGGTGATGATTTCCTGGGCACAGCGCAGCAGCACCTGCGCGCGGCGCGGGTCCTCCACACTGAAGCGCGGCGGCATGATCACGTGCACGCTCAGGCCGGGCACGCCCTCGGTGAGGCTGCGCAACGCCTGGGTCAGGTCGATCGCATCGTCCTGGCGCAACTCGCTGACCACCTCGCGCACGTCGGCCAGCAGCAGCTTGGCGGTGCTCTGCGCCTTGCGCACGTGCGCGCCGGCAGCCTCGTTGGTGAGGTGGCTGGCCACCTCCAGGTTCAGGCTCAGCGCAGTCAGGTGATGGCCGATCAGATCGTGCAGGTCGCGCGCGATACGCATGCGCTCGGCGATCCGGCTGGACTCGGCCAGCAGGGCGCGGGTGGCGCGCAGCTCGGAGTTCAGCCGGCGCTGCACTTCGCGCGCCTCGGTCTGCTGGCTGGCGATCAGCGAGGCGACGAAACCGAGCGCCGAAAATCCCATGTAGATGCTGGCCTGCAGTAACGCCAGTGTGATGCTGTATTCGGGAAAGGCGGCGAACACCACCGCCAGCGCCACATGCTGCAGCACGATCCACAGCACGCCGAGCCAGAACGGCACCAGCCACGGCAGCACCACCGAACACACCACCAGCAGAATCGCCGACAGCCCGCTGTGGCTGTACCAGCCGACCGCCATCGCCGCCACCGTCATCAAGGCCAGACCCAGCAGGCGCACGCCGAGATTGCGACGGGAGCCCAAGTTGCTGGTCAGCAACAGGTACAGCACGCCGAACAGCAGGTACGACAGCGTCAGCAGCAACAAGGCGAAATTGGGGCGATGCAGCAGATCGAGCCGCTCGGTAGCCCAATTCGTCATCAACGGCGTACCCGTACACAGATAGGTAAAGAAGCCGGTGAGCCGGAGCAGACGAATATGGTTGAAGAAGGGCCAGCGCATCCCCGCATCATTGGCCGTGCGGGAGTTTCGCGCAATGCGCGAGAAGTCACGGCCGGGCGCGAATCCGGTCACGGCTTTACGAAGCTTTTACATGTGCCCTTGCGAGATGTAAGGGCCACGGCCGCATGTCATAATGGGCCATTGCGCGAGGCTGCTGCCCGACCTCGTCCCCGATTCCATCATTGCGGAGCAACGAATGGCCCTTGCCATCCGCGACGTGCGCGAGCACGACCTGGATGCCGTACTGGCGCTCAACAACGCCGCCGGTCGCTCCATCCTCGCCCTCGATACAGCCCAGTTGCGCTACTTCCACGAGCACGCCGAGTATTTCCGCGTGGCCGAGATCGACGGCCACCTGGCCGGGTTCCTGATCGCGCTGCGCGAAGGCAGCGACTACGCCAGCCCGAACTACCGCTGGTTTGCCGAGCATTACCCGCAGTTCCTCTACATCGACCGCATCGTGATCGCGAACGCCTACCGCCGCCACGGCCTGGGCCGCATCTTCTACTGCGACGTGCACAGCTACGCCGAGGTGCGCGTGCCGCTGCTCACCTGCGAGGTGTTCCTGGAGCCGCGCGACGACGTGGTGGTGCTGTTCCACGGCACCTACGGCTTCCAGGAAGTGGGCCAGCAGCGCATGGGCGAGCACGGCCCGCAGGTCAGCCTGCTGGCCCGCGACCTGCCCAGCTACGCCTACGTCCGCGACACCTGGCTCGAGCACGGCGGCCTGCCCGACGTGCCCTGGCTGGCCGAGCGCGAGCGTCCTGCCCTGCACGATTCCACCCCGCGCCGCCTCGCCGGAGAGCGGCGCCCATGAATGAGAGCCTGCTTTCATATTCCAAGTACCTCGCGTTGCGTCTGGGCGGTCGTCAGGTGGTAGTGGGCGGCGCAGCGCCTGACTGGCCGTCAGGTCAAGCCGCGCGCTGCCGCCTGGCGGCCGCCCAGACGCAACCCGAAGGGCCGGGTCTGTTTGCCCGCATGGCTGCGTCATCACTCAGTCGTGTATCGACATACATTCCTTCGTTCTTCCTTGCCCTGCGGGCAAACAGCTCCCGGCGCGAGGCACTTGGAATATGAAAGCAGGCTCTGCAATGGATACCACCGACGCTTGCGACCTGCGCTTCGGCCAGGTCGGCATTGCCTGCGTGCGCGTGCGCCGGGTCGACGCCGCCGCGCTGTGCGACGAACTCGAGCGCCGCGTGCGC
>DATCUT010000119.1:0-6054 GCA_036561785.1 Rhodanobacter sp. | reverse complement strand
CGGCGACGGCCTGAAGGCGCGCGAGCACCTCTCGACCGCCTGCCTCGCGAAGGGCCGCGACGCCGCCCTCACGCACGACAACCTGTACCACACGGTGCTCGGCGTGATGGACCTGAAGACGCCGACCTACAAGCCGGCGCTGGACGCCTTCGCGGGCTGCCGCGGCCCGGCTGTCTAGGTGCGTGCGCTTCTCTACCCGTCCGAGCCCGCCTCAAGATGCACCTCGGCATACAGGGCCAGCGACCTCTTGGCGATCACCAGGTTAGCCAAACCGAACAAGCGGAACAACTGCGCCGTGTTTTTCGCCAGTCCTCTACAGCGGACCTTCATGTGCTGACATAGATTTCTTGATCACGTGAAACGGATGCTCGACCTTGGCCCGGATGATCGCCTCGAGCTGTTCGGCTTGCTCGAGCCGCTGTGCCCATTTGCAGGTCAAGGCCAACTGCCTTCGCGTGCCGGGCTGCATCACCACGCGCCATGACTGATTTTCGATTTCAGTGAATGACGAGGAGACGCCGTCAATGCGCATGCGCACTGCCGTTGCTGTGGGCGTCGCTATGGCCAGGCCTGATCCTGAACCAGATGGCGTACATCGCCGGCAGGAACACCAGCGTCAGGACCGTCCCGGCAAAGGTGCCTCCGATCAGCGTGTAAGCGAGCGCGCCCCAGAACACGGAGTGGGTCAGCGGAATGAACGCGAGGATCGCTGCGAGCGCGGTCAGGATCACGGGTCGCGCGCGCTGGACGGTCGCCTCGACCACCGCATGGAAGGGGTCCAGCCCCTCCTGCTCGTTGTGGTGGATCTGCCCCAAGAGGATCAGCGTGTTGCGCATCAGGATGCCCGATAGCGCGACGAGGCCGACCAGCGCGTTGATGCCGAAGGCCTGGTGGAAGATGAGCAAGGTCGGCACCACACCGATCAACCCCAATGGGCTCGTGAGGAACACCATGACCATCGCCGATGTCGAGCGGACCTGGAAGATGATGATGAGCAGCGTGGCGGCCAGCATGATCGGAAACAGCGGCAGCATCGCCTGGGTCGCTTTCTCCGATTCCTCGATGGAGCCGGCCTGGACGATGCGGTAGCCCGCGGGCAGCTTCTCGATGATCGGCTGGAGCTGCTTTGTGATCGCGTTCGACACGTCCGGCGGCTGCAGTCCGTCGGCGATGTCGCCCTGGACTGTGATGGTAGGCACGCGGTCGCGCCGCCGCATGACCGGCTCTTCCATGCGCACCTCGACCTGGCCGACCTGCGACAGGGGAATGCGCTGGCCACTGGCGCCGGCGAGCGTGAAGTCTGCGATCCGGGCCGGGTCGAGGCGCGTGGCACCCGCCGAACGGCCCACGACCTGCACGGTGCGGATGTCTTCGCGCACGGTGGTCACCGGCGCGCCGCTCAGCAGGAACTGCAGCTGTTGCGCCACGGCATTGGAGCTCAGGCCCACAGCTTGCAGACGGTCCTGATTCAAGGCGAAGTGCAGCGTGGGCGTGCGGGTGCCCCAGTCGGTGTTGACGGTCCGCATCATCGGACTTGCATCCATGACCTGTCGCACCTCGGCGGCGATCTTCCGCAACTCGTTCGCATCCGGACCCGTGACACGGTAGGCGACCGGGAACGGTGAGTACGGCCCGAACACCAGCTGGGTGACCCGCAGCCGTGCCTCCGGCGCCAGGCCCCGCGCAATGGCATCGCGCAGCCGCAGCTTCAGGGCGTCGCGCTCTTCCTGACTGCCGGTGCGGATCACGATCTTGGCGAAGGACGGGTCCGGCAGTTCCGGGCCCATCGCGAAGAAGAAGCGGGGTGCGCCCTGGCCGATATAAGACGTGACGATCTGCGCCTCCGGCTGCGTGGACAGCCAGGCCTCGACCTTCGCCGCCGCTGCGCTGGTCTGCGTGATGGCCGTGCCATAGGGCATCTGCACTTCGACCAGCACTTCGGGCCGGTCGGAGATCGGGAAGAACTGCTTCTTGACCACGCCCATGCCGAGGATGGACAGCACGAACAGGGCGATGACGGCGCCCGCGACCAGCCACTTGCGCTCAATCACGCGTTCGAGCATGCGACGTAGGCGGTTGTAGCGTGGCGTGTCGTAGATCGCGGCGTGGCCGCCTTCGATCTTCTTGAAGTTCGGCAGCAGCTTCACGCCCAGGTACGGGGTGAAAACCACCGCGACGACCCAGGAGGCGATCAGCGCGATGCCGACGATCCAGAACATGTTGCTCGTGTACTCGCCCGCGGTCGATGGCGCAAAACCGTTGGGCATGAAGCCGACGGCAGTCACCAGCGTGCCCGAGAGCATGGGCGCTGCCGTGTGGCTCCAAGCATAGGCCGATGCGGCGACATGGCTGTAGCCTTTTTCGATCTTCACCACCATCATCTCGATGGCGATGATGGCATCGTCCACCAGCAGGCCCAGCGCCAGGATCAGCGAGCCGAGCGTGATGCGGTCGAAGTTCTTGCCGGTTGCGGCCATCACCACGAAGACCACCGCCAATGTCAGTGGCACCGCTGCGGCGACCACCAGGCCCGCGCGCCAGCCCATGCTCAGGAAGCTCACCAGCATCACGACCAGCAAGGCCGCGAAGAACTTCATCATGAATTCGTCGACCGATGCGGCGATGTTGACGGACTGGTCGGTGACCTTGGTCAGGCTCAGACCCAGCGGCAGTTCGGCATTGATGGCGCGGGCTTCCGCGTCCAGCGACTTGCCTAGGTCGAGCCCGTTCCAGCCCTCTTTCATCACCACGCCGATCAGTAGCGCCGGTTCGCCGCCGTTGCGGATCATGAAGGTGGCCGGGTCTTCGTAGCCGCGCCTGACCGTGGCGACGTCCGACAGCTTCAGGGTGCGGCCTTGCGCGACCACCGGCGTGTCGCGGATCTTCTGCAAGGTGTCGAAGGCGCCGTCCAGACGGATGAAGACTTGCGGGCCCTTGGTTTCCACCGACCCGGCCGGGCTCAGCGCATTCTGGGCATTGAGCGCGGCGAACACCTCCTGCGGGCCGATGCCCAGCGTCGCCAAGCGGTCGTGGGCGAACTCGACGTAGATCCGTTCGGGCTGTTCGCCGGCGATGTTCACCTTCTTCACGCCCGGCACGTGCAGCAGCCGCTGGCGCAGCGTTTCCGCATCGCGCACCAGCACGCGCTGCGGCTCGCCCTTGGCCTTGAGCGCGAACAGGGCGAAGGTGACGTCGGCGTATTCGTCATTGACCATCGGGCCGATCACGCCCGCTGGCAGATTGCCCGCTTCGTCACCGATCTTCTTGCGTGCCTGGTAGAACTCTTCCTGCACCTTCGAGGGTGGCGTGCTGTCCTGCAAGGTCAGCGTGGTGAACGCGAGGCCGGGCCGGGTGTAGGTTTCGGCGCGGTCGTAGTAGCGCAGTTCCTGCAGGCGTTTCTCGAGCTTCTCGGCGACCTGATCCTGCATTTCCTGCGCCGTCGCGCCGGGCCACGCGGTGATGACGGTCATCGCCTTGATCGTGAAGGCCGGGTCCTCCGCGCGCCCCAGCTTGAAGAACGCGACCAGGCCCGCCAACGTGACCAGGCAGATCAGAAACAGGGTGATGGAGCGCTCGCGGACCGCGAGCGCCGACAGATTAAAACGGCCTTCGCTCATGGACGGGCTCCGCCGCCCGCAGGCACTGCGGCCGCGCCGGCAACGCGCACCTCTTCACCCTCGCGCAGCAGGTGCGCGCCGAGTGCGACCACGCGGTCGCCCTGCTTGAGTTGGCCCGTGACCTGGGCGCGGTCGTCTTCCAGCGACTCCACCGTCACCGGCTGCCAACGCACCTTTGCCGGATCGCCGGTGATGACCCAGACGCCCGGCGACTTGCCGGCGTCGAACAGGGCGCCGATGGGCACCTGCACCCCGTTCGTCGCGACGACCTTGCCGTCCCCGACGTGGACCGTCACGGTGGCACCCAGCGGCGCGTTGGCCAGTCCGTCTTCGAGCACATAGCGCGCCTCGAAGGTGCGGGTGAGGCGGTCGGCCGTATCCGACAGCTGCCGCAACTTGACGGGGACCGCGGCGCCTTCCTTGCCGAACAGCGTGGCCTGGCCCACCGCGCCGATGGCGGGGCGCAGCGTTTCGGGCAGCTGCACCACCGCCTCCCGGCGCCCGGCCGCTGCCACGCGCACCACGACCTGGCCGGCATTCACGACCTGGCCGGGCTCGACCAGCGTTTCGAGGACCGTGCCGTCCACGTCGGCGACCAGGTCCGAGTAGCGGTTCGCGTTGCGAGCGACTTCGGATTGCGCTTCGGCCGCGCTCAACTGGGCCTGGGCCGCATCCGCCGCCGCCTTGATCTGGTCATAGGCCGAGGCCGAGATGGCGCCCGTGCCGCGCAGGTCGCGGTAGCGGAGTTCTTCGTCGCTCGCCTGCTTGGCTCGCGCGCGGGCGGCGGCCACGGCCTCTTGCTGCGCACGCGATGCCAGCTTCAGATCGACCGGGTCGATACGCAGGAGCAATTGCCCGCGCTTGACGGTCTGACCCACGTCCACCCGACGCTCCAGCACCTTGCCGGCGACGCGAAAACCCAGGTCGCTCTGAACCCGCGCGGCGACGGTGCCGCTGAACGAGCGCGATGTCGACGCCGCCGGCTGGACGGTGGCGGCGCGCACCAGGGGCGCGAGGGTGCGTGCATCGGGCGGGGTCTTGTCGCCGCAAGCGACCAATGCGAACGCCAACGCATTGATGGCGACGGAGATAACTAGGCGGGGCGGCAGCATGAGAGTCCTGTTGACGAATCGATCAGGACGCGGATTCTGCAACCAGTGACCATATTAGTCAATAGTCACACGCTGCTTTAAACGCTCAAGGCGAGAGGCTGCGCAACACCAGTCCGGACAGGAGTGCCGGCGCCTCGTCGGTGTGATCGAAGCTGTGGCGCAACAACAAGGGGTTGATGTAGGGGTGCATGACCAGGTAGATGGCCGCCGCGGTCTCGTCGATGGGCGTCTTGCGCTCGAACTCCCCCGAATCCCGCCCTTGCTTCAGCACCTCCAGGATCAGTTGCCGGACGAACTCCTCGTGCGCGATGGCGGACCGCCAGCGCTCGGTGGCGGACGAAATCGCGATTTCATACAGCTTTCGATCCCGGAAGAACAAGCGAAGACTCGCCTCGACGATCGCCTTGAACATGCGACGCAGCTTTTCTGGCGGGCGATCGACGGCGCTCACCGCGGCCGCCACCTCGGCCTCGATCTCCCGCAGGCAGTTGCTGCAGATCATTTCTCCGATGGCCTGCTTGGATTCGAAAAACTTGTAGATGTAGGCCTTGGAGAAACCGATGGTCTTGGCCAGGTCCGAGACGGTGGTCTTTTCATAGCCGTACTGGCTGAAATGCTTGGTGGCGGCGGCCACGATCTGATCTCTCACGTCATGGTCGACCGGGCCGCGTGGCGGGACCGGGGAAGTGATGGCTGTGCTCATGACGGTAGCTTAACTGCACCAGTGTGCTTGAGCAATAAGTGACTATATTGTACATTGGTCACATCAAATCAACGCCTTTGCCGTTCTGGAAGAACCCCATGCTCACACGCACGTCACCCACGCTGCTTGCCGCGGCCTGCCTCCTCGCCGGCTGCGCCGTCGGCCCTGACTATGTTCATCCCGAAACCTCCTTGCCGGACAAGTTCCTCGGCCAGCGTGCCGTCGACGCGCGGGCGACCGTCGTCAACGCGGACCTGAGCGCATGGTGGAAGGGGTTCCGCGACCCCCAACTGACGCGCTATGTCGAACGCGCGTTGGCGCAGAACCTCGACCTCGCGCAGGCGTCCGCCCGCGTCGCCCAGGCCAGGGCCGGCCTCGGTGCGGCGAACGCGGCGCTGCTGCCCTCGGGCAATGTCAGCGGGCAGGCGGCCCGGGCCTACCAATCCATCGAGACGCCGCTGGGCCAGGTGCTGAAGAACGCGCAGCCGAATTTCGACCGCTACGGCAACGCCTATGAAGCCAACCTCGGCGCGAGCTGGGAGCTGGACCTCTTCGGCGGCCTGCGTCGCGGGCGCGAAGCCGCGCTGGCCGACTACCGGGCGTCCGAGGCGGGCGCGGCCGC
>DATCUT010000118.1:0-2086 GCA_036561785.1 Rhodanobacter sp. | reverse complement strand
GTGCATCCGGTGTCGTCGAACGCGCGGCTGGTCCAGCAGGCGCTGCGACAGGTGTTCCAGGAACAGGCCGGCGTGCAGGTGCTGGACACCAACGTGCCAGCCATCGAAGCCTATCCGCGCGCTGCGACACGAGGATTGCCGGTGCATCGGGTGGAGTACCGGCAGCTGGCTGGGCGCACGGCGCCCGCGGCGCTGGACACCATGCGCGCGCTGGGCGGCGAGCTGTTCCCCGCGTGGCGGGAGCACTTAGCGCTGGTCACCGGCCGGGCCGATGCGGGAGGGGCTGGCCATGGCGAGCGTGCATGAACTGGCGCGCGGCCGTGAACGGCTGCGCGCGTTGATCGAGTTCGCGCTGGGCGAAGGTTGGCGCGTGGTGCGCACGTCCGGCGGGCACCTGAAATTCACGAAACCAGGCTGCGCGTCGATCTACACCAGCTCGACTGCAAGCGACCACCGTGCCGACCGCAATGCCCGCGCGCAACTTCGCCGCGCCGACCGGCAGGCGCAGGAGAACGGCCGTGGCTGAGCTGACGCCGCAGGACATGGCTGCCAAGCTGCTGGCCACCGGCTTCGAGCGCAGCGGCCCTGCGGTCGCGACCTTGAGCGACCCCATCGCCGACACGCCGATGGTGGTGACGTTGGACCAGTTGCGGCCCTACGACCACGACCCGCGCGTGACGCGCAACCCGGCCTATGCGGAGATCAAGGCGTCCATCCGCGAACGCGGGCTGGACGCGCCCCCCGCGATCACGCGCAGGCCGGGCGAGGCGCACTACATCATTCGCAACGGCGGCAACACGCGGCTGGCCATCCTGCGCGAGTTGTGGAGCGAGACCAAGGAGGAACGCTTCTTCCGCATCGTGTGCCTGTTCCGCCCGTGGCCGGCGCGCGGTGAAATCGTGGCGCTGACCGGGCACCTGGCCGAGAACGAGCTGCGCGGCGGGCTGACCTTCATCGAGCGTGCCTTGGGCATCGACAAGGCGCGCGAGTTCTACGAGCAGGAAAGCGGCCAGGCGCTGTCGCAAAGCGAACTCGCGCGGCGGCTGACTGCCGACGGCTATCCGGTGCCGCAGTCACACATCAGCCGCATGAACGATGCGGTGCGCTATCTGCTGCCGGCGATCCCGACGCTGTTGTACGGCGGATTGGGCCGGCATCAGGTGGACCGGCTCGCAGTGCTGCGCAAGGCGTGCGAGCGCACCTGGGAGCGGCGTGCGCTGGGCCGGCCGCTGACCGTGGACTTCGCTTCGCTGTTTCAGGATGTGCTGTCGCAGTTCGACACGCAGCCGGAGGGCTTCTCGCCCCAGCGCGTGCAGGACGAACTGGTGGGTCAGATGGCCGAGCTGCTGGAAGCGGACTACGACACGCTGGCATTGGAGGTCGATGACAGCGAAAGCCGTCAGCGAGTATTGACCAGCGAGCCGGCCGCGCCGAACCCGGCAACGCCTGTCGCACCTGCGGCGCCAGCCATCACGCCGCAACTGTCGCCCGCGGCGCCAACGCCACGGGACACCTCGCCCGTCGCGCCACCGGCAGAGACACCCTCGGCACCACCTGCCGCTGCACCAAACGCCCGGGACGGGCAGCGCGACGAGCGCCTGCAGGGGCACATCGTGACGCCGGCCCCAACCACCGAGCGCCTGCAGTCCATCCAGAGGATGGTCGCGGATCAGCTCGGCGACAAGCTACCCGACTTCGAGGCCGACGCGCTGCGTGCGATCCCGGTGCAGGTTGGCGGGCTCTTTCCCATCTCGGATGTCTGGTACATCGAGCCGGGCCTGGACGTGCCGGATCGCCTGCGCGTGCATATCGCGCAGTTCGCTCGCGAGATCGCGGGGGAAGCGGCGGTGGGCGACCACATCGAAGCCAGCGATGGCGGCATCGGCTTCGTCTGCGTGACGCCGGCCGTGGGCCAGGCGAAGGCGCTCCCGGCGTTCGCGCGTGCGATGCTGACCCTGCTGCACGCGCTGAGCACCGCGCCGGCACCCGCGACCGGGCTGGACAGCGCGCGGCTGGCCGATGACCTTGGGCCGCTGCTGCATGGTCACGGCGGCTTGGTCACGCGCCTGAGCGATGCCGGGCTGGT
>DATCUT010000117.1:0-19826 GCA_036561785.1 Rhodanobacter sp. | reverse complement strand
GGATTCGGTCGACTCGCTGGAGAACCTGCGTCACGCGCGCAGGCTGTTGCTGGCGCAGGCCGGCGACGCCGGCCTGCCACCGGTGGCGCTGGTGACCAGCCGCTATCACCTGGCGCGCTGCCTGCTGCTGGCGCGCCGGCTCGGCTTCGACGGTTTGCCGGTTGCCGCCGAACCGGCGCTGCCGCGGCAGCGGCGCTACCTCGGCCTGTTGCTGCTCGAAGCCAGCTACCTGATGTGGATCGACCTGGGCCTGCGCTGGGCGCAGCTGATCGGGCACCGGCGGATGGCGGCGCGAATCAGCTGAGCCGGATCAGGGCGGCGCGGCGCCGCGCCACAGTCGTTCGTGCATGGGCACTTGCTAAGCTTGCGCCACTGAATCGACGAGTCGGGCGATGAGCGAGCAAGCCAACCAGGCCGAAACCTTCCTGCGCGAACTGCAGGACCGCATCTGCGCCGCGATCGAACAGGCCGACGGCACGGCGCGTTTCGAGGAAGACGCGTGGCAACGCGCGGCCGGCGGCGGCGGGCGCACCCGCGTGCTGCGCGACGGCGCGGTGTTCGAGCAGGCCGGGGTGAATTTCTCGCGCGTGCATGGCCACCAGCTGCCGCCCAGCGCCACCGCACATCGGCCGGAGCTGGCCGGCGGCAGCTTCATCGCCACCGGCGTGTCGCTGGTACTGCACCCGAAGAATCCGCACGTGCCGACCACCCACGCCAACGTGCGCTACTTCGAGGCCAGCAAGGAAGGCGTGGAACCGGTGTGGTGGTTCGGCGGCGGCTTCGACCTCACCCCGTTCTATCCGGTGGACGAGGACGTGCGGCACTGGCACACGGTGGCGCGCGACCTGTGCGAGCCGTACGGCGCGGACGTCTATCCGCGCTACAAGCAGTGGTGCGACGAGTACTTCTACCTGAAGCATCGCGACGAGACCCGCGGCGTCGGCGGGCTGTTCTACGACGACCTCAACGAGGGCGGCTTCGAACGCTGCTTCGCGTTCACCCGCGACGTGGGCCAGGGTTTCCTGGATGCCTACCTGCCGATCGTGGCGCGCCGCAAGGCCACGCCGTTCGGCGAGCGCGAGCGCGAATTCCAGTTGTACCGGCGCGGCCGCTACGTGGAGTTCAACCTGGTCTACGACCGCGGCACCCTGTTCGGCCTGCAGTCCGGCGGGCGCACCGAATCGATCCTGATGAGCCTGCCGCCGCGGGTGCGCTTCGAGTACGCGTACACACCCGAAGCCGGCTCCGCCGAAGCGAAGCTGGCCGGGTACCTGAAGCCGCGCGACTGGGTGTAGGAGCGCACCCTGTGCGCGAATGCTCTTCCGTCACGTGAACGGAAAAGCATTCGCGCACAGGGTGCGCTCCTACAGGCATCTCGTCTTACGGCGTGGCGCCGCTGAACTTCTCCACCGTGGCGCCCTTGACCGGGCCGATCTGCGCGCTGTCGCTGACCTTCAGCACCACCTCGCGGCGGAACTCCAGCGTGCCCTGCACCACGGCGTGCGGGCCGATCACGATCACCGGCTTGCGCTCGCTGCCCCAGTGGAACCAGCCGTTGTTCGGCTTGTCGACCAGGATGCCGCCCTCGACGCGCGAGTCGGCACCGACCGTGATGTCGCCGCCGACCGTGCCGATGCCGCCGGCGACGTGGGCGCCATCCAGCACGATCGCGCCGTTGACGTTCTCCAGCCGGCCGCCGACTTCGGCGCCGCGAGCCAGATGGATGCTGCCGTTGACCGCATTCACCTTGCCGCTGACCCGGCTGGCGCCGCCCAGGCTGATCGCGCCATTGACCGTGCCCAGTTCGGTCGCCTGCGCCTTGTCGCCCAGTTCGACTTCGCCGTTGACGGTGCTGGCCTCGTGCACGCTGGCGCCATCGCCGACATGGACCGCGCCGTTGACGGTGCTGACGTCGCCGGCCTGTTGCCCGGCCGCGACCTGCACCGAGCCGTTGACCTTGTCGATGTCGTTGTCGCTCGCGCTGGCCAGCGGCGGCAGGCCCAGGCCCAGCGCCAGTGCGGCCAGGATGAGGATCGTCGGGAATCGACGCATGGCAATCTCCTTGAGTCTTCAGTGGATGGGTACACGCACTAGGATGCAGCCAGCGGGCCAAGGGTTGGACATGACCTGTGGCAGGGGCCGCATTTGACGCTGCCGGGCCCCGCCTGCACCATTCCCGGTTTACTCCTCACTGTTGGGCGCCCCCATGCACAAGCTCGTCCTGATCCGCCACGGCCAATCGCAGTGGAATCTCGACAACCGTTTCAGTGGCTGGGCCGATGTCGATCTCACCGAGCAGGGCATGGCCGAGGCGCGCGAGGCCGGCCGCCTGCTGCAGGAAGCCGGCTACCATTTCGACGTGGCGCATACCTCGGTGCTCAAGCGCGCGGTGCGCACGCTGTGGGGCGTGCAGGACGCGATGGACCTGATGTGGATCCCGGTGCTCACCGACTGGCGCCTCAACGAACGCCACTACGGCGGCCTCACCGGGCTGAACAAGGCCGAGACCGCGGCGAAGTACGGCGAGGACCAGGTGAAGGTCTGGCGGCGCAGCTACGACATCCCGCCGCCGCCGCTGGATCGGGCCGCGAACGAGTCGGTGCACGATCCGCGCTACGCGGCGCTCGATCCGAAGGACATCCCCGACACCGAATGCCTGAAGGACACCGTGGCCCGCGTGCTGCCGTACTGGCACGAGGTGCTGGCACCGGCGGTCAGGTCCGGCCAGCGCGTGCTGGTGGCGGCGCACGGCAATTCGTTGCGCGCGCTGGTGAAGTACCTCGATGGCATTTCCGACGAGGCGATCGTCGAGCTGAACATCCCCAACGGCGTGCCGCTGGTGTACGAGTTCGACGACGCGCTGAAGCCGCTCAACCGCTACTACCTCGGCGACGCCGACGCGATCGCGGCGAAGATGGCCGCGGTGGCGAACCAGGGCAAGGCGAAGTAGCCATGCCGCAGGCGATTTCACCCCGACAGGCTGCTGCCGCGCTGACCGAATACTGGTCGCCGCGGGTAATCGGCGAACTCGACGATTGCTACCTCAAGGTGGCCAAGGTGCTGGGTACGTTCGGCTGGCACAGCCATGAGGACGAGGACGAACTGTTCCTGATCCTCGCCGGTCAGCTGCGCATCGAGCTGGAAGCCGGCGCGGTCGATCTGGGCGAAGGCGAGCTGTTCGTGGTGCCCAAGGGCGTGCGGCACAATCCGGTCGCGGCGGCGGAATGCCTGATCATGCTGGTCGAGCGCAAGTCGACCCGGCACAGCGGCAGCCGGACCACGGCATGGACGCGTTCGCTGGCGGAACAATTGCGCCGCGACTGATCCCATGGCGGGACCCGGCATGAAGGGGGTGACAACCGTCAGTCGTCAGCGACCACGCGGGCGGCTAAGCTTGCTGCAGACCATCATGCGTCCAAGCCGATGCCTGCGCACCTGACCCAATACCTCGTGATGCTGCCGCTGCTCGCCTGGATCGTATGGAGGCGGGTGAGTCGCCAGTTCGGTCGCCAGCCGATCCGGCGCAAGCGGATGATCTTCCGCATCGTGGTGTTCGCGATTATCGGCGGCCTGCTTGCGCTCGGCGGATTCCACCGCGTCGCGCTGGCCGAGGGTCTCGTCGGCGGCGTGCTGCTCGGTGGCGCGCTGGGCCTGCTCGGCCTGCGCCTGACCCGCTTCGAGGTCGACCCGGCGAAGGGCGACTGCTACGTGCCGAATCCGTGGATCGGCGCGCTGCTCACCGTGCTGCTGCTGGGCCGGCTGGCCTGGCGGATGCTGGTGGCGTGGCCGCAGATGCAGCAGGCGTCGGCCCCGCCCGATGCGATGCCGCCGATGGGCTACGCCGCCAGTCCGCTGACCATGCTGGTGATCGGCCTGCTGGTCGGCTACTACATCGTCTACTTCAGCGGCCTGCTGATCCACCACCGCCGCTTCCAGCAAACGCATCCGGTCAGCAGCGCCGAGCTGTAGGCCGCGGCGGGCCGATCCGCCGGACCGGCCATGGCTTCGCCCGCGGCGGCGGGATCAGCATGCGGCTCATGCGGACGGTGCGCCGCTCAGGACGCCGGCGCGTCCAGATAATCCAGGCTGGCCTGCAGCATCGACTCCATGCCGATCTTCAGCGCGTCCTCGTCGAGGAAGAACTTCGGCGAGTGGTTGGCCGGCGCCTTCGACGCGTCCTGGCCCGGTGGCGTGGCGCCGACGAAGAAGTACACGCTGGGCAGCTTCTGCGCGAAGTAGGCGAAATCCTCCGAGGCCATCCACGGCTTCGCCTCGATCACATGCTCGCTGCCGATCACCTTGCGCAGGCTGTCGCGCACGCGCGCGGCGAGCGCGGGATCGTTGACCAGCACCGGGTTGCTTTCGCCGAGCGGGATCTGCTCCTCCACGGTGGCGCCGTTCGCCGCGGCGATGTGCTCGGCGATGCTTTTCAGGTTGTCGATCGCCTGCTGGCGCATGCCGGCGTCGAACGTGCGCAGGGTGCCCTGCAGCTCGACCCGGTCCGGCACGATGTTGTAGCGCGAGCCGCCCTCGACGATGCCGAAGCTGAGCACCGCCGGCAGCGTGCCGATGTCCAGCTTGCGGCTGACGATGGTTTGCGCCGTGCTGATGATCTCGGCGGCGGTGACGATCGGGTCGACCCCGTTCCACGGCATCGCGCCGTGGGTCTGGCGGCCGTGCACCACCATGCGGAACCAGTCCGAACCGGCCATCGTCGGCCCCGGCCGCACCGCCACCGTGCCGACGTTGAGTGCGCTGACCACGTGCATGCCGAACATCGCGTCGGGCTTGAAGTCGCGGAACAGGCCATCCTTGAGCATCAGGGAGGCGCCGCCCTCCTCGCCGTCCGGTGCGCCTTCCTCGGCCGGCTGGAACACGAACAGCACCGAGCCGTGCAGCCGATGCTTCATGCCGCTGAGCGCCTGTGCCATGCCCAGCAGCATCGCGGTATGCGCGTCGTGGCCGCAGGCGTGCATCACGCCGACGGTCTTGCCGCGGTATTCGCCCTTCGCCTTCGAGGCGAACGGCAGGTTCACTTCCTCGGTTACCGGCAAGGCGTCCATGTCGGCGCGGATCGCCAGCCGCGGCCCGGGCAGGTCGCCCTTCAACAGGCCGACCACGCCGGTGTGCGCGATGCCGGTATGCACTTCCAGCCCCAGCTTCTTCAGCTCCTGCGCGACCAGCGCCGAGGTGCGCACCTCGCGGTTGCTCAGTTCGGGATGCTGGTGGATGTCGCGCCGCCACGCGGTGACCTGCGGCAGTTCCCGCTGCGCCATGGCCTGCGCGCTGGAAGCGTCGGTGGCGTGCAGCGGTGCGATGACGGCGGCGGCCAGCGCCAGGGCGAGGGCAGTGCGGTACATGGGCGTCTCCGTGGCGGGGATGGTCGATGTTAGCGCGCGGTGGCCGGGAGTGCGGCCGCCGCGGGGCCGGTTCAGGGCACGATGCTGAAGTCGATCTCGATCGGATAAGGCGCCGGCGTGGCCGGTGGCGGCGGCAGCGGCCAGCCCACGAACTGGCCGGCCATGCAGGTGGCGACCGCGGTCGGCGGCAGCACCTCGATCCGGATCGGCTTGCCGTCGGCCTGGATGTCGGCGACCAGGGTGAACGGCGACTTGTCGGCCGGCGCGTGGCTGGCGATGCAGCCCTTCAGCGCCGTGGCAGTGGGGCCAGTGATCCTGTTCCACAGCTGCTTCTGGTAGGCCGGCCCGGTGGCGGCGGCCTCGGCCAGCCTGCCCTGCGTCACGCGCGCACTGAAATCCTGGCCGGGCGGCAGACCGGTGGCGGCCAACAGCAGCGCGACAGCAAGCGGGAGAGGCATGGGTGGCTCCGGTATCGATCCGTGCGGGCACGGTAGCAGTTCATTCGGGCCGATGTTCCAGCGCAAGGTATTCCTCGCTCTGCATCTCGATCAGGCGCGACTCGGTGCGGCCGAATTCGGCGCGCAGGCGCTCGCCGTCGTACAGCTCGGTGATCGGCGCGGCGGCGGACAGCACCAGCTTGACGTGGCGGTCGTAGAACTCATCCACCAATTGCACGAAGCGCTTCGCCGCGTCCTCGCTGTAGAGGGTGAACTGCGGCACGTTGGAGACGATGATCGCCGGGCCAGCCTTGGCCAGTGCGATGTAGTCAGCCACCGCGCGCGGGCCTTCGCACAGCGCGGCGAAGTCGAACCACAGGATGTTGTCGGCACGCTTGTGGAACGGGATGTCGCGGCTGTTGACGTGCAGCGTGCCGTCCTCGAGCACGGCGCCGCTGGCCTGGCTGGCGAAGATGCGCTCCAGCGCGCGATGCGCCTCGGCGCCGGGCGGGGTCAGGTAGACCGACGCCTGGGTCAGCGCGCGCAGGCGCCAGTCGCGCGAAGAGGCCATCTCGACCACGTGGCAGCGCTGTTCGATCAGCGCGATCGCAGGCAGGAAGCGCGCGCGCTGCAGGCCATCCTTGTACAAGTTTGCCGGCGCGGTGTTGGAGGTGGTGACCAGGCTTACGCCGCGTGCGAACAGCGCGTCGAGCAGGTTGGACAGGATCATCGCGTCGCCGATGTCGTTGACCAGGAACTCGTCCAGGCACAGCACGCGGCAGCGTCCGGCGATGCCGGCGGCGACCTCGACCAGCGGACTCTGCCGCTCGCCGAGTGCGCGCAGGCTCTCGTGCACCTCGCCCATGAAGCGGTGGAAGTGCCGGCGCAGTGCCACGCCGTGCGGCAGGCTGGCCACGAACAGGTCCATCAGGAAGGTCTTGCCGCGGCCGACCGTGCCCCACAGGTACAGCCCCGCTACCGCCTCGGGCGGATCGTTGCCGAGCAGCGATTTCAGGCGGTCGAACAAACCGTTGCCATTGCCGTTCGCGGGTGCGGCGCACAGCGCCGCGTGCATGCGGTCGAACTCCGGCAGCAGCGCCAGCTGGGTCGGGTCGGACTCCCAGCGGTGCGCGGCGACGCCTTCGAGGTAGCGCGCGCTGGGCGCGAGCGAGGGGGTTTCACTCATGGAGCGTGGGTCTTGGAAAGGGGTGATGGGCCGGCGTCAGCCATGCCGCTTCGGCGGCAGCCAGCCGCGCACCGCGTGCTTGATCGCGCCGCGCAGGTCCATCAGCCGGCGGTGGAAGAAGTGGCTGGTTTCGGGCATGCGCACCAGTTCGGGCCGGTGCTCCAGCGTCTCGACCCAGTCGAACACCGCCTGCGGCTCGACGATCTCGTCGGCCTCGCCCTGCACGATCAGCCACGGGCAGGTCGGCAACGCGATCGCCTCGAACGGCCAACGCCCGACCGGCGGCGCGATGCTGATCAACGCATCGGCGCGCAGGCGCACCGCGTTGGCGATGGTCACGTAGCTGCCGAACGAGAAACCGGCCAGCCACAACGCATCGTCCGGGCGTGTGCGGCGCACCCAGGCCACCACCGCGGCCAGGTCGTCGCTTTCGCCATGACCCTTGTCGTAACTACCCGCCGAATTGCCGGCTTCGCGAAAATTGAAGCGCACCGTATCCAGCCCGGATTCGCGCAGCGCCCGCTCGGCCATCGTCACCACCTTGTTGTGCATGGTGCCGCCCTCGATCGTGAGCGGATGGCAGAGCACGGCCACGCCGCGGCGCGCACAGGCCGGTTCGGCGACGTCGCTGATGGTCTCGAGCTTGCCGGCGGGGCCGTCGAGCATGAAACTGGCGGCGACGTCCGGAAAGCTGGCAGGTTCGGCAGAGAGCTCGGTGGGATTCATGTGCACGATGATAACCGCCGGCCGGATCGGCTGCCGCGGACACTCCGGATGAACTACCTGGCGCATGCGTTGCTGGCCGGCGACGACGAGGCCCTGCGGCTCGGCGGGATGCTGGGCGACTTCGTGCACGGACAACCGGACCCGGTCGCGCTGCCGTCGCGGGTGATCGCCGGCATCCGCCTGCATCGGGCGATCGACGTGTACACCGACGCCCATCCCGAGGTGCTGGCGGCGAAGGCGCTGCTGCCATCGCCGTATCGGCGCTATGCCGGGATCCTGCTGGACATGTGGTTCGACCGCTGCCTGGCGCGCGATTTTCCGCGCTGGAGTGCGCAGCCGCTGCCGGAGTATTCGGCCGCCCTGCGCAGCCTGCTGTGGCGGCAGGACACGCTGCTGCCGCCGGCGCTGCGGCGCTTCCGTGGTTACATGGAAGCGCATGGCTTGCCGGCCGGCTACGCCGATGACGCGGTGCTGGGCGAGGCGCTGGGTGGTGTCGGGCAGCGCCTGAGCCGCGTCAATCCGCTGGATTCGGCGTTGCCGGTGCTGCTGGAGCGGGAAGCGGAATTGCAGGGGCGCTTCGAGGCGTTCTTTCCGGAGCTGCGCGGGTTTGCGCGGGCGTGGATCGAGATGCACGCGGAGTGAGCGTCGGCGCGCTCTGCGACCAGGGGGCAAACGAAAACGCCGCCCGGGAGGGGCGGCGTTTGGTTTCGTTTCATTGAAGCGTTACTTCGCCTGGTCGGCAATCCAGTGCACGGCATTCGTCACCTGTTCGTCGGTGAGCGCCGGGTTGCCGCCCTTCGGCGGCATGAAATTGCCGTCGGGGCCGTGGTAGCCCTCGATCGCGTGCTTGACCAGGGTGTCGATGCCTTCGGCGAGGCGCGGCCCCCACACGGCCTTGTCGCCCACCTTCGGGGCACCGGCGACACCGGAGGTGTGGCAGCTGGTGCACAGGTGATCGAAGATCGCCTTGCCGTCGGTGGTGCCGCCGTAGGCAACCTGCGACGCGGCGGCCTTGGTCGCGGCATCGGCGGCGGCCTGCATGGCGGCGCGGCCGGTATTGCCGGCGTAGACGGCGCCGTCCGGCGCGATCCGCGCGGCAACCCTGGCCGGCTGGGCCGGATTGGTTTCCTTCGGCTCGTGGTCGTGGATCGCCAGCGCCGCGAGGATCAGCACCACCGTCAGCACGGCCAGGCCGCCGATCATGATCGAGAACTGGCGCAAGACGCTCTGATCGGATTTGCTCATGGGACCGCTCACGCACGTACTCCTGTCAGTGGGCAGGGCGGAGCGCCACGATGGCTGTTCCGACCTGCCTGAATTGCCTGTTGCTGTCGCACCGGCCCGATGGACGCATCCCGGTGTGGATTGCCGTGCACAAGTGCACGGCACGGATCACGCTTGCCGTTCGACCCGGATTCGGGGGTCGGACAGGCAACAGTCGGCGATTATAAACGAAGCGCGCGGCAAGTTTCAGGCTTCCGCGGCGACCCGTCGCGGCGACCGTGCCTGCCGCGGCAGCCCGCGCGGTGCCTGCGGATGGCCCTGCAGCGGGCGGCGCCCCTGCCATCGGTCATGCTGTACCCATGTCAACCGGCATTGTTCAAGTTCGTTGATCTGCCCCTATGCTTTCATCTCAAGAGACGCGTGCCGGCATGGCCCGGCAGGCGTCCGTCGTTTTGCAGACGCATGCCACGCAGTCGTGTGCCGGTGGGGCGCACCGTTCAGTCCAGGAGTTTTACATGTCGCGTTTTTGGAAGATCGCGTTGATCGTGATTGCCGTGATCGTCGTGGCAGCGGTAGGTTTCCGCCTGCTGCACAAGCCCACCCCGGCCGGTTCCGCGTCGGCGCAGTCCGCCACCAAGAGCAAGGATGGCAAGGATGAAACGCCGCCGGTGCCGGTCACTGTGGTGCCGGTGGTCAAGCAGAGCGTGCCGGTCTATCTGACCGCGCTGGGTACGGTGCAGGCGCTCAACACGGTCACCGTGAACCCGCAGGTGGGTGGCCAGTTGCTCAGCCTGGAGTTCACCGAGGGCCAGCCGGTGAAGAAGGGCCAGCTGCTGGCGCAGATCGATCCGCGCACCTATCAGGCCGCCTACGACCAGGCTGCGGCGAAGCAGCGTCAGGATCAGGCGCTGCTGGAGACGGCAAAGAGCAACCTGACGCGCAGCCAGGACCTGGCCGCCAAGGGCTACATTTCCAGGCAGGATCTGGACACTCTGCGCAACACGGCCGCCCAGTATGCGGCCGCGGTGGCCGCCGATGCGGCCAGCGTGCGCGACAGCCAGGTACAGCTGGCCTACACCAAGGTGCTGTCGCCGATCGACGGCCTGGCCGGCATCCGCGGTGTGGATCCGGGCAACGTGGTGACCACCAGCACCGGCATCGTCACGCTGACCCAGCTGCATCCGATCAACGTGATGTTCACCCTGCCCGAGCAGAACCTTGACCTGGTGCGTGCCGCCGCCGCCCAGGAAGGCGCCTCGCTGCAGGTGACCGCACTGGATCGCACCGATGCGCATCCGATCGCCAGCGGCGGCGTGCTCAAGGTGATCGACAACCAGATCGACACCAGCACCGGCACGTTCCGCCTGAAGTCGGAGTTCCCGAACAGCAAGAACGAGTTGTGGCCGGGCCAGTTCGTCAACGTGCAGCTGCTGGTGAACACGGTCGACGGCGGCCTGGTGATCCCGGCGCAGGCGGTACAGCGTGGACCGGACGGCGACTACGTCTACCAGGTGCAGGCCGACAGTACGGTCAAGATGCAGGCGGTGGCGATCGCCGGTGAGGTGGGCGACAGCCACGTGATGATCGGCAGCGGCCTCAAGGTCGGCGACCGCGTCGTCACCGAAGGCCAGTTCCGGCTGAAGCCGGGCAGCAAGGTCAACGCGCTGAAGCCGGGCGAAGTGCCGGCGGCGCCGACCGCGGCCGAACTGGAGAAAGCCAAGCAGAACAGCAAGGGTGGCGGTCGCCGTCGCGGCTGAGCGGCCGCGTGCCGACCTGTGCCACGCCACCGCAGTCGTGCGAACCCGGCCGTGCTCCGGCCATGATCGCGGCTGAACCCGCACCTACACGTTACGGATAGCCATGGGATTCTCGACCCTCTTCATTCGCCGGCCGATCGCCACCTCGCTGTTGATGGTGGCGGTGCTGCTGCTCGGCATCCTCGGCTACCGCCAGTTGCCGGTGTCCGCCTTGCCGGAGATCGAGGCGCCCAGCCTGGTGGTGAGCACGCAGTATCCGGGCGCCAGCGCCAGCACCATGGCGGCGCTGATCACCACCCCGCTGGAGCGCAACCTGGGGCAGATCTCCGGGCTCACCATGATGAGCTCGGATTCCGCCGCCGGGTTGTCCACGATCATCCTGCAGTTCTCGATGGATCGCGACGTCGACATCGCCGCGCAGGACGTGCAGGCGGCGATCAACCAGGCCAAGGGCACCTTGCCGGGCAACCTGCCGTATCCGCCGGTGTACAACCGGGTCAACCCGGCCGACGCGCCGATCCTCACCCTCAAGCTCACCTCCGACAGCCGCCAGCTGCGCGAGGTGAACGACCTGGCCGATTCGATCATTGCGCAGAAGCTGTCGCAGGTGCAGGGCGTGGGCCTGGTCTCGATCGCCGGCAACGTGCGCCCCGCGGTGCGCGTGCAGGTGAACCCGGCGCAGCTGTCCAACCTCGGCCTGACCCTGGAGGATGTGCGCAGCGCGCTGACCCAGGCCAACGTCAACGCGCCGAAGGGCACGCTGAACGGCAAGACGCAGAGCTACTCGATCGGCACCAACGACCAGCTGAGTGATGCGTCCGAGTACAAGAGCACCATCATCAGCTACAAGAACAACTCGCCGGTGCGGCTGTCCGACGTGGCCAAGGTGGTCGACGGCGTCGAGAACGACCAGCTCGCCGCATGGGCGAACGGCCAGCCGGCGGTGCTGCTGGACGTGCGCCGCCAGCCCGGCGCGAACATCGTGCAGACGGTGGAGCAGATCCGCAACGTGCTGCCGGAACTGCGCAGCGCGCTGCCGGCCGACGTGCACCTGGACGTGTTCGCCGACCGCACGGTGACCATCCGCGCCTCGGTGCACGACGTCGAGTTCACCCTGATCCTCACCGTGTTCCTGGTGATCGGCGTGATCTTCGTGTTCCTGCGCCGGCTGTGGGCCACCATCATCCCGTCGGTGGCGGTGCCGCTGTCGCTGATGGGCACGTTCGGCGTGATGGCGTTCACCGGCATGTCGCTGGACAACCTGTCGTTGATGGCGCTGGCGGTCGCCACCGGCTTCGTCGTGGACGATGCGATCGTGATGATCGAGAACATCGTGCGCTACATCGAGCAGGGCAGGGACGGCAAGGAGGCGGCCGAGGTCGGCGCGAAGGAAATCGGCTTCACCGTGTTGTCGCTGACCGTGTCGCTGGTGGCGGTGTTCCTGCCGCTGCTGCTGATGCCCGGCGTCACCGGCCGGCTGTTCCACGAATTCGCCTGGGTGCTCACGATCGCGGTGACCATCTCGATGCTGGTGTCGCTGACCCTGACGCCGATGATGTGCGCCTACCTGCTCAAGCCCGACCAGCTGCCCGAGGGCGACGACGCGCACGAGCGCCATGCCGCGGCCGGCAAGCGCACGGTGTGGTCGCGCACGGTCGGCATCTACGAGAACTCGCTGGACTGGGTGCTCGACCACCAGCGCCTGACCATGCTGGTGGCCGGCGCCGCGGTGGTGCTCACCGTATTCCTGTACATCGTGATCCCCAAGGGCCTGCTGCCCGAGCAGGACACCGGCCTGATCACCGGCGTGGTGCAGGCCGACGACAACATCGCGTTCCCGCAGATGGAGGACCGCACCAAGGCGGTCGCCGAGGCGTTGCGCAAGGATCCCGCGGTGGCCGGCGTGGCCGCCTTCATCGGCGCCGGCACGATCAACCCCACGCTCAACCAGGGCCAGCTCAGCATCGTGCTGAAGGATCGCGGCGACCGCGACGGCCTGGACGAACTGCTGCCGCGGCTGCAGCACGCGGTGGCCGGCATCCCGGGCGTGGCGCTGTACCTGAAGCCGGTGCAGGACGTGACCCTGGACAGCCGCGTCGCCGCCACCGAATACCAGTATTCGCTGTCCGACGTGAACTCGGTCGAGCTGGCCGGCTACGCCAATCAGATGACCCAGGCGATGCGCCAGCGGCCGGAGCTGGCCGACGTCGACAACAACCTGGCCAACAACGGCAACGCGCTGAAGCTGACCATCGACCGCGAGAAGGCCAGCCGCCTCGGCGTGCCGGTGCAGAGCATCGACGACACCTTGTACGACGCGTTCGGCCAGCGCCAGATCTCCACCATCTTCACCCAGTTGAACCAGTACCGCGTGGTGCTGGAAGTGGCGCCGGAGTTCCGCACCAGCGACGACCTGTTGAACAAGCTCACCGTGCGCGGCAACGGCAACGGCGCGCTCACCGGCAGCAACGCGACCAGCTTCGGCCAGTTGAAGTCGAGCAACTCGGCGACCCCGTCGGGCATCGGCAACGCCGGCAACGTCGGCTTCGAGATCGGCGGCGGTGGCACCATTCCGTTGTCCTCGCTGGTCAGCGCCCAGGTCACCAGCGCGCCGCTGGTGGTCAGCCACCAGCAGCAGCTGCCCGCGGTGACGCTGGCGTTCAACGTGGCGCCGGGCTACTCGCTGTCCGACGCGGTGGCGGCGATCCACCAGGTCGAGCAGCAGCTGGACTTCCCGCCGCAGGTGCGCGGCGAGTTCGTCGGCAAGGCCGCCGAGTTCACCTCCTCGCTCGGCGACGAGGTGCTGTTGCTGCTGGCCGCGATCGTGGTGATCTACATCGTGCTGGGTGTGCTGTACGAGAGCTACATCCACCCGCTGACGATCATCTCCACGCTGCCGCCGGCCGGTGTCGGCGCGCTGCTGGCGCTGATCATCTGTGGCATGAGCCTGTCGGTGGACGGCATCGTCGGCATCGTGCTGCTGATCGGCATCGTGAAGAAGAACGCGATCATGATGATCGACTTCGCGATCGAGGCACGGCGCACCGGCCTCAACGCGCGCGACGCGATCCGCCGCGCCTGCCTGCTGCGCTTCCGCCCGATCATGATGACCACCGCCGCGGCCATGCTCGGCGCGCTGCCGCTGGCGCTGGGCAACGGCATCGGCGCGGAACTGCGCCGGCCGCTGGGCGTGTCGATCGTGGGCGGCCTGCTGCTGTCGCAGCTGGTCACGCTGTACACCACGCCGGTGATCTACCTGTACATGGAACGCTTCTCCGACTGGCTGGCCGCCCGCCGCGAGCGGCGCGCCCTGACCCACGCCCAGGCCCGCAGCGCGGCGTGACTTTGCCGATGTCCTGCCTTGCTCCCTTCCCTGCAGGGAAGGGCTGGGGGAGGGATCGCTCTTCGCTACGAAGTCAAAAGCACCCCCTCCCAGCCTCCCCCTGCAAGCAGGGGGAGGAGCCGTGTGCGCAGAACGCCTTGCTCCCTCCCCTGCCTGCAGGGGAGGGTCGGGGTGGGGTTGCTCTTTGCGGGGAGCCCCTTCGTTCCGATCAACCTTTTCGCGGTATGGACGTTGAGGGTGGGATGATTCGTTCACGCGTCGTCTGCCGTACCCCGCCCATCCCCCGCCCACGTTGAATCCATGAACATCTCCGGCACCTTCATCCGCCGCCCGATCGGCACTTCGCTGCTGGCGATGGGCCTGTTCGTGGCCGGCATGATCTGCTACTTCCTGCTCGGCGTGGCGGCGCTGCCGAACATGCAGTTCCCTGCGATCTTCGTGCAGGCCAGCCAGGCCGGCGCGGACGCCAGCACGATGGCGTCCACCGTGGCCGCGCCGCTGGAGCGGCACCTGGGCCAGGTGCCCGGCATCGAGACGATGCGTTCGTCCAGCTCCGAGGGCCGCACCTTCGTCTTCATGATGTTCCGCAACGGCACCGACCTGGATTCCGCCGCGCGCGACGTGCAGGCGGCGATCAACTCGGCGGCACCGGATTTGCCCAGCGGCCTCAACGGCGCGCCCAGCTACCAGAAGGCGAACCCGAACGACGACCCGATCATCGCGCTGGCGCTGACCTCGGCCACGCAATCGGCGGCCGACCTGTACAACCTGTCCGATACCTTGCTGGCGCAGCGGCTGCGCCAGTTGCCGGGCGTGTCGTCGGTAGAGATCGCCGGCGCGGCCACGCCGGCGATCCGCGTCGACGTGAACCTGCGCGCGCTGAACGCGATGGGGCTGTCGCCCGACCAGCTGCGCAATGCGCTGAGCGCGGCCAACGTGACTTCGCCGGAGGGCTTCCTGTCCAACGGCACCACCACCATGTCGATCAGCGCCACCACCCAGTTGCACAGCGCGGACGAGTTCGCCCAGCTGGTGGTCGCCAGCCGCAACGGCACGCCGGTGCGGCTGGCCGACGTGGCGAACGTCTACGCCGGCCAGCAGGACGCATACCAGGCCGCCTGGTTCCACGGCAAGCCGGCCGTGCTGATGTACATCTACAAGAAGGCCGACGCGAACGTCATCGCCACCGTCGACCTGGTCAAGAACCAGTTGCCACTGCTGCGCGAGTACCTGCAGCCCGGCACCGTGCTGACCCCGTTCTTCGATGGCACGCCGACCATCCGCGCCTCGCTGCACGAGGTGCAGGCCACGCTGCTGATCTCGCTGGCGATGGTGATCCTGGTGATGGCGCTGTTCCTGCGCCGGCTGGCGCCCACGCTGATCGCCGCGGTGGCGGTGCCGCTGTCGCTGGCCGGCGCGTTCGTGGTGATGTACATCCTCGGCTACACGCTGAACAACCTCACCCTGCTGGCGCTGGTGATCGCGATCGGCTTTGTGGTCGACGATGCGATCGTGGTGATCGAGAACATCATCCGGCACATCGACGCGGGCATGTCGCGCATGCAGGCGACCCTGGCCGGCGCGCGCGAGATCGGCTTCACCATCGTCTCGATCACCGCCTCGCTGATTGCCGTGTTCATCCCGCTGTTGTTCGCCGGCGGCGTCACCGGCATGTTCATGCACGAGTTCTCGGTGACCCTGGTGGCGGCGATCGTGGTCTCGGCGCTGGTCTCGCTGACGCTGACGCCGGCGCTGTGCGGGCGCTTCCTCAACGGGCATGCCGCGAAGGAAAAGGCGCAGCCGTCGCGGCTCGCACGCACACTGGACGGTTTCCACGCCGGCATGCTGCGCGTGTACACCCGCGCGCTGAACTTCTCGCTGCGCCATGCGCTGCTGTTCTCGCTGACCCCGCTGGTGCTGATCGTGGTCACGTTCTACCTGTTCGGCGTGGTCAAGACCGGCCTGTTCCCGGCGCAGGACACCGGCCTGATCTGGGGCCGCGCCAGTTCCAGCGCCACCGTGTCGTTCGCCGAAAGCAGGCAGCGGCTGGAACGGCTCACCGCCATGCTGATGGCCGACCCCGACGTCGCCACCGTGGGCTCGCGCCTGGGCAGCAGCCGGCAGGGCACCAGCGGCTCGTTCAACATCGACTTGAAGACCCGCGCCGAAGGCCGCAAGGACGACACCTTCGCGGTGCTCGCGCGGCTCAGCGCGAAGGCTGCGAACTATCCCGACCTCAACCTGCGCTTGCGCCCGGTGCAGGACCTGCCCAGCGGCGGTGGCGGCGGCACCAGCCAGGGCGCGCAATACCAGGTGTCACTGCAGGGCAACGACCTGGCCGGCCTGCAGGAGTGGCTGCCGAAACTGCAGGCCGAGCTGAAGAAGAACCCGAAGCTGCGCGACGTCGGCACCGACGTCGACGAGGCCGGGCTGCGCCAGAACATCGTGATCGACCGCGACAAGGCCGCGCGGCTCGGTGTGTCGATCGGCAGCATCGACGGCGCGCTGTACGACGCGTTCGGCCAGCGCCAGGTGTCCACCATCTACTCGGACATCAACCAGTACCAGGTGGTGGTCAACGCGCTGCCCGAACAAACCGCCACGCCGGAGGCGCTCAACCGCATCTACGTGCGCTCCAGCAGCGGCCAGATGATCCCGATCACCGCATTCGCGCGGCAGGAGCCGGGGCTGGCGCCGTCGCAGATCACCCACGAAAACCAGTACACCACGATGGACCTCAGCTTCAACCTCGCGCCGGACGTGAGCATGGGCGAGGCGATGGCGATCATCCAGTCCACCGTGAAGAACATGCGCATGCCCGGCGACATCCGGGTGCAGATGGGCAACGACTTCCGCCGCTTCCAGCAATCGCAGAGCGGCATGGGCTGGCTGATCCTGGCCGCCGTGCTCACCGTCTACATCGTGCTCGGCATGCTGTACGAAAACCTGATCCATCCGGTCACCATCCTGTCCACCCTGCCGGCCGCCGGCGTGGGTGCGCTGCTGGCGCTGTGGCTGACCGGCACCGAGCTGTCGGTGGTGGCGCAGATCGCGCTGGTGCTGTTGATAGGCATCGTCAAGAAAAACGCGATCATGATGATCGACTTCGCCCTGGTCGCCGAACGCGAACACGGCAAGCCCCCGCTGGAAGCGGCGCGCGAAGCCTGCATCGTGCGCTTCCGCCCGATCATGATGACCACCATGGTCGCCATCCTCGCCGCATTGCCGATCGCGATCGGTCTCGGCGAAGGCAGCGAACTGCGCCGCCCCCTCGGCATCGCCCTGATCGGCGGCCTGCTGATCTCGCAAAGCCTCACCTTGCTCAGCACCCCGGCGCTGTACGTGATCTTCTCGTGCCTCGCCGAGCGGCGGAAAGCGTGGTGGGCGAGGCGGCAAGAGCGCAAGGCGGCGCGGCGGCGGAGACAGCTCGCGGGTGCATGACTCGTTGTGGGTCGTTGCGAATCGTGCATGTTCCGCGTGCTGGTAACGGTACCGACGATCACGCAGCTTCTCGGCAAATACGCCGCTTCAATGAGGCCGCAGCGAATCGCTGCGGATAACGAATTCAAAGAACGTCACCATGTCCAGGATATCGTGCTTCAATGAGGCCGCAGCGAATCGCTGCGGATAACTCGAAGATCGACGGCTGGCTGATAGGGGTGGCGTCATGCTTCAATGAGGCCGCAGCGAATCGCTGCGGATAACGCGCCAGCGATATGCCGGTGAACACAACTCCAATGCCGCTTCAATGAGGCCGCCCGGTGATGTCGGACACGAAGGCCGGCGGCGTGCCGGTGAACACAACTCCAATGCCGCTTCAATGAGGCCGCAGCGAATCGCTGCGGATAACTGCCGAGCTGATCGTGGCCGGCGCGCACATCACTGTGCTTCAATGAGGCCGCAGCGAATCGCTGCGGATAACGGGCGCGGATTTGGGCGTCGGCTTCTGCGGCGGCTCGCTTCAATGAGGCCGCAGCGAATCGCTGCGGATAACCAGACCTCGCGGCCGTCGAGTCAGAACGTGACGCGCTGCTTCAATGAGGCCGCAGCGAATCGCTGCGGATAACGTCCGTACGCACTGCCGCCCAAGCGCGCAAATGGATTGCTTCAATGAGGCCGCAGCGAATCGCTGCGGATAACACGAGTCGAGTGAGCAGGAGGGTGGTGAGTGAGTTCGCTTCAATGAGGCCGCAGCGAATCGCTGCGGATAACCTCGCAGGTGCGGTCCAGCTCGGCGGCATTGGCCGCGCTTCAATGAGGCCGCAGCGAATCGCTGCGGATAACAGCAGGCCGCTGAAGCCCTTGCACGGCGAGCTGGTGCTTCAATGAGGCCGCAGCGAATCGCTGCGGATAACGGCTGCGGCGGTGCGTAGCCGGCGTCCTGCGCTTCGCTTCAATGAGGCCGCAGCGAATCGCTGCGGATAACGTGGCAATTTTTGGTCTGACGCGAACATTTACGCAGGCTTCAATGAGGCCGCAGCGAATCGCTGCGGATAACCTCCGAAAGCGATCGGCGCCGCAGACAAGGGATTGTGAGCTTCAATGAGGCCGCAGCGAATCGCTGCGGATAACCCTGTCGCCGGCTTCAATGAAGCTGAAACCGATTTGCTTCAATGAGGCCGCAGCGAATCGCTGCGGATAACCCCTACCTAAAGAAGTGAAACCACCCCATGCGATTGGCTTCAATGAGGCCGCAGCGAATCGCTGCGGATAACGTTCGTGTATGCGCCGGGAGGGAAAAAGGATGGCATGCTTCAATGAGGCCGCAGCGAATCGCTGCGGATAACATGAGCTGATGCAGTGGCGCGAACGCGCCGCCGCCCGGCTTCAATGAGGCCGCAGCGAATCGCTGCGGATAACTGCGCGCCGAGCTGGTGCAGGTGGCGGCCGTAGCCATGCTTCAATGAGGCCGCAGCGAATCGCTGCGGATAACCGAGTGCCGCGAGTACGACCGACCTAACGGAAGGGACGCTTCAATGAGGCCGCAGCGAATCGCTGCGGATAACGTCGTGGAAATGCAGATGGCGCACGCGAAAACCGAGCTTCAATGAGGCCGCAGCGAATCGCTGCGGATAACACGCTTGGCCGCTTGATGTAATGCCCCATTGAGTCACGGCTTCAATGAGGCCGCAGCGAATCGCTGCGGATAACCGTAATGACCGATGCCACCGGCGCGATCTATGCCTTCGCTTCAATGAGGCCGCAGCGAATCGCTGCGGATAACCGCGCAGTACAACGTTGAGACAAAGCAGGTCGGCATGCTTCAATGAGGCCGCAGCGAATCGCTGCGGATAACGGTTGTGCGCGCAATAACCCCGGCCCCGCCAGTGGGGGCTTCAATGAGGCCGCAGCGAATCGCTGCGGATAACTTCATAACCTGCTTGCGCCCGTGAACGTTCGCGATGCTTCAATGAGGCCGCAGCGAATCGCTGCGGATAACCGCCCAAATCTTGCGGGCTGCCTGCATTGCCTCTTCGCTTCAATGAGGCCGCAGCGAATCGCTGCGGATAACAAGCGTGTTTCCTAGTGCGTCGCGGCGTACAGCCTTGCTTCAATGAGGCCGCAGCGAATCGCTGCGGATAACGTTGCCAGCTATAGCCGCCTAAACGTCTAGGCGGCTAGCTTCAATGAGGCCGCAGCGAATCGCTGCGGATAACCGAGCTGGAAGACAAGCAGGCGGCGCCGCTGCTGGCGGTGCTTCAATGAGGCCGCAGCGAATCGCTGCGGATAACCTCCGCACGTGAAACCGCACTCAGGAAAGCAGCCCATGCTTCAATGAGGCCGCAGCGAATC
>DATCUT010000116.1:0-7383 GCA_036561785.1 Rhodanobacter sp. | reverse complement strand
GTACAGCGCCTCCATCTCGCGCACCTTGCCCTTGGCGCGCACGCGGCGGACCTGGCCGCCGTCCAGCACGGCCACGCCGGCCGAGTCGTAGCCGCGGTATTCCAGCGCCTTCAGGCCGGCGATCAGCAGCGGGGCGACATCCCGCTGGGCTACGGCAGCAACAATTCCACACATGGCAACGCTTCCTTATGCTGGGTACGAAGTTCGAGCCTCGTCACGGACGGCCCATCCGAGGTGGCCGCATGGCGGCCAGCCTTCGTGACACGAACCCGCAGCCATGGCGACGACGCCGCCGGATCAACCGCTTGGTTCGCCTTGCGGTGCAAATAGTTCAACGAGTCGATGTGGGCGATCCGGTCGCGGAGCTTCTTGCCGTTGCCTGTTGGCACAGCGGAGCCTCGACCGGCTTGCTCGCCGCGAGCGCAGGTCATCATGGCGGTGGAAAACGGGTCGCGAAAACACATCCCGATGGCATGAGTACACCACCCCACCGACGATGCCGACCAGCTTATGGCCGTCCATTCTCGGCGGCTGTCATACAGCCGGATGCGTGTACGGGCAGTGATCAATCATTCGGACGGGCCATCGCCGCGGTGCCACGCCCGGTCGGGGTATCGGGCTTGCCGCGGCAACAGCACCCGGATGCGGCGGCGGCAAGACGACAGAATGGTTCACCCGCCACTTCATGACTTGCCAGCGCCGTCAATCCGTCTTGGCGCCCGGCGGGTAGACGCCGGCTAGCCGCGCGATCAGGATCGCGACGAACAGCGATCCGACGATCTGCTCCACCGTGCAGATGCCGCGCGCCTGCCTGCCGAGCGGGGCCAGGTCGCCGAATCCGGTGCTGGTGAGCACCGTGAAGCTGAAATAGACGAAATCGAAAAAACCGGGTGTCGTCGGCTGGCCGCCCAGCGTGAACGAGCCCGGATGGTAGTTGTCGATCAACGCATACAGGAACGCCCAGAAGACGCCTATCAGCAGGTACATGGAGGCAGCGCCGAACAGCTTGTCGGCGGTCATCACCTCGCGCTGGAACACGTAGCGCATCAGGTAGCCGATCGCGGTGGCGTACAGCGCGGCGGCGAACCACCTCGACATGACCAGCGCGTGCGGATCGCCGGATCGCAGGGCGATCCATTGATAGACCAGCGCCGGGACGGCGAGTACCAGCGCCAGCGCAAACGAAAATGTCGTGCGGCCGACCGAAACGAGCGTCGCCACGACCAGGAATGCATTCGCACCGGCGATGGCGATGCGGCCCAACGGCGTCGGGTCGATGAACGACACCACGGCAATGAAGGACATCAGCATCAGGAACAGATAGAAACAGCGCTGATAAAAGATGTCCCCCAGGGCCCGGCTTACACCTCTGATCAACATGGCTGCTCCGCATGGCAGTTCGTGGGGTGATACGCAGGGAAGGCGCGAGGCCTGAATATCCCCGTTCAGGCCTCGCCAATCTATCGCATTAGGAATTCACTTTCGCGAAGGACGTTTCGGCCTTCCGGAAGGGAAGATTCGCCTTCGCGAAGGACGTTTTCGGATTCGCGAATCCGATCCGGCTTTCCGGAGGGATGTTTTCGCCTTCGGGAAGGTCCCGGAGGCATGCCGGAAACCCTCCAGACATCAACCGCCCAGTGGCGGCGGCCTGGCCAGGCCTCACTTTCCCCACGTCATGAACATCCCCACCGCCGCCGTCGCCATCGCGGCGGTGGCCAGCCAGCCGAACAGTTTCAGCGGCCACGGCATGGTGAATTCGCCCATGACCCTGCGGCTGGACCCCATCAGCATCATCACGACCATCAGCGGCACGGCGGCGACGCCGTTGATCACCGCGCTCCAGTACAGCGCCTTGATCGGGTCGAGCGGGGTCAGGTTCAGCACGATGCCGATGAGGCTGGCGACGATCAGCACACCGTAGAAGAACGCAGCCTCGCGCGGCTTGTGTTCCAGCCCGCTGCGCTGGCCGAACGCGCCGGCGGCGGCGTAGGCGGTGGCGCCGGCCAGCACCGGCACGGCGAGCAACCCGGTGCCGATGATGCCGGCGGCGAACAGCACGAACGCCAGATCACCGGCCAGCGGCCGCAGGGCTTCGGCGGCCTGGGCCGAGGACTGGATGTCGGTCTTGCCGTGTGCGTGCAGCACCACGGCGGCGGTGAGGATGATGAAGAACGCGATCAGGTTGGAGAAGATCATGCCCACCGTGGTGTCGATGCCGATCCGGCGCAGGGCGCTCGGCGCCTGCTGCGGCGCGTCGTGCAGCGGCTTGCGTTGCCTGCTTGATTCGATCTCCTCCACTTCCTCGGAGGCCTGCCAGCAGAACAGGTAGGGGCTGATGGTGGTGCCGAGCAGGGCGACCAGGCCCACGGCGTACGCCGCGTCCCAGCGGATCGGCGGCAGCACGATGCTCCTGAGCACGGCGCGCCACGGCACGTCGATCGCCAGCACGGTGGCCACGTAGGCGAACAGGCTCAGGGTGAGCACTTTCAGGATCGGCGCGTAGCGGGTGAACGGGATGAAGATCTGCAGCAGCAGCGACAACACAACGAAGCCGGCGGCATAGAGCAGGGCCGGCCCGCCGATCAGCAGTTTCAGCGCCGCGCCCATGGCACCGATGTCCGCTGCCAGGTTGATCACGTTGGCGATGAAGATCAGCACCACCAGCGCATACACCAACTCGCGCGGGTAGTACTTGCGCATGCCGTCCGTCAGGCCGTGGCCGGTGACGCGGCCGATGCCGGCACTGATCGCCTGGATCGCGATCATCAGCGGCATGGTCAGGAACACGCACCACAGCATGCCGTAGCCGAACGCCGCGCCCACCTGCGAGTAGGTGGCGATGCCGCTGGGGTCGTCGTCGGCCGCGCCGGTGATCAGGCCGGCACCGAGGTTGGCCCATGGCGGGGTTTCCGGGCCGCCGTCTTCAGTGTTTTCGTGTACGGCCATGCGGCTGTTTCCGCTGCGTGATCCCGCCCGGGCGCCTTGCCGGCGCGGTGCGCCGGCAAGGGTACCCGGATGATGAAGCTGTCGGGCCTGGCCTGTGACGAGGTGCCGCAGCGAAATTCACGGCCCGTGGGGTACATAGTGCGCCGAGTCGGATTTTCGCGTTCACCGGGATTGCCAGATCATGACTACCGATACCTTGGGCCGCCAACCGCTTGACCCCGACCAACTGCATGGCATCGACGCCTGGTGGCGCGCCGCGAACTACCTTTCGGTCGGGCAGATCTACCTGCGCGCCAATCCGCTGCTGAAGGAGCCGCTGTCGCTGGCGCACGTCAAGCGCATGCTGCTGGGCCACTGGGGCACCACGCCGGGGCAGAACTTCATCTACGCGCATCTGAACCGGGCGATCCGGCAATACGACCTGGACATGTTCTACATCTCCGGCCCCGGTCACGGCGGCCCCGCGGTGGTGGCGAACGCGTACCTGGACGGCACCTACAGCGAGGTCTACCCGGACATCAGCCAGGACGAGGCGGGGCTGCAGCGGCTGTTCAAGCAGTTCTCGTTTCCCGGCGGCATCCCCAGCCACGCCTCGCCGGAATGCCCCGGTTCGCTGCACGAGGGCGGCGAACTCGGCTACTCGCTGAGCCACGCGTTCGGCGCGGTGTTCGACAACCCCGGGCTGATCGCCGCCTGCGTGGTGGGCGACGGCGAAGCGGAAACCGGGCCGCTGGCCACGGCCTGGCATTCGAACAAGTTCCTCGATCCGGTGGGCGACGGCGCGGTGTTGCCGATCCTGCATCTGAACGGCTACAAGATCGCCAATCCCACGGTACTGGCGCGGATCGGTCGCGACGAACTGGAGCAGCTGCTGCGCGGCTATGGTTGGACGCCGTATTTCGTGGCGGGCAGCGAACCGGCGGCGATGCACCAGGCGATGGCGGCGACGCTGGATGCGGTGGTGGCACAGATCCGGCAGATCCAGCGTGGCGCGCGCGAGCAGGGGGTTGCCACGCGGCCGCGTTGGCCGATGATCGTGCTCGATTCGCCCAAGGGTTGGACCGGACCGAAGCGGGTCGACGGCAAGCCGAACGAGGGCAGCTTCCGCGCGCACCAGGTGCCGCTGTCGGTCTCCGCCAGCAGCCCGCCGGAGCACCTGCAGCAACTCGAGGCGTGGCTGCGCAGCTACCGGCCGGAAGACCTGTTCGACGCGCACGGCCGGCTGCGGCCGGAACTCGCCGCGCTCGCGCCTGCCGGTACGCGCCGGATGAGCGCAAACCCGCACACCAACGGCGGCCTGCTGCTGCGCGACCTGCGCCTGCCGGATTTCCGTGACTACGCGGTCGCGGTGCCGCAGCCCGGCGTACACGGCAGCGGCGACACGCGCGTGCTGGGGCCGTTCCTGCGCGACGTGATCCGCCTGAACGAGCCGTCGCGCAACTTTCGCCTGTTCGGCCCGGACGAGACGGTATCGAACGGCCTCGGCGCGGTATTCGAGGCCACCAATCGCCAGTGGGAGGCCGCGCTGCAGCCGGACGACGAGTTCCTCGCGCCGCAGGGTCGCGTCGTCGAGATGCTCAGCGAGCACCAGTGCGAAGGCTGGCTGGAAGGCTATCTGCTGACCGGGCGGCACGGCCTGTTCAACTGCTACGAGGCGTTCATCCACATCGTCGATTCGATGTTCAACCAGCACGCCAAATGGCTGAAGATGACCGCGGCGATCCCGTGGCGGCGTCCGCTCGCCTCGCTGAACTACCTGCTGGCCTCGCATGTGTGGCGCCAGGACCACAACGGCTTCACCCACCAGGATCCGGGCTTCATCGACCACGTGGTCAACAAGAAGGCGGAGATCGTGCGGGTGTACCTGCCGCCGGATGCGAACTGCCTGCTGTCGGTGATCGACCACTGCCTGCGCAGCCGGCACTACGTCAACGTGGTGGTTGCCGGCAAGCATCCGGCGCCGCAATGGCTGGCGATGGAGGCGGCGCAGCGGCACTGCAGCCTGGGCATCGGTATCTGGCCGTGGGCCAGCAGCGACCAGCATGGCGGGCCCGACGTAGTGATGGCCTGCGCCGGCGACGTGCCTACGCTGGAGACGCTGGCGGCGGTGTCGATCCTGCGGCGCTACCTGCCGGAGCTGAAGCTGCGCGTGGTCAACGTGGTCGACCTGATGAAGCTGCAGTCGCCCAGCGAACATCCGCATGGCCTGGACGACGACGACTTCGACCAGTTGTTCACCCGCGACAAGCCGGTGATCTTCGCGTTCCACGGCTACCCGAGCCTGGTCCACCGGCTGACCTACCGGCGCACCAACCACGACAACCTGCACGTGCACGGCTACAAGGAGGAAGGCACCATCACCACCGCGTTCGACATGACCGTGCTGAACGCGCTGGACCGCTTCCACCTGGTGATCGACGTGATCAACCGCGTGCCGCAGGCGGGCGAGCGGGGCGTCTACCTCAAGCAGAAGCTGCTGGACAAGCTGATCGAGCACAAACAGTACATCGACGAGAACGGCGAGGACCTGCCGGAAATCCGCAACTGGATGTGGGGCGAGCCGGAGGCCGGCATGCTGGCCTGAACGCCAGCCGCGCCGGTCAGCTGCGCACGAGCGTGGCCGCGGCCGTCGCGGCCACCCATTCCTCGTTGGCGGCTTCCACCACTACCTTGACCCGGCTGGATGCGCCGGAGATGACCGGCGCATGGGCGGCATTGGCGATCGGGTCGATCGCCACGTCGAGAAAGCCCAGGCCGGCGCATACGCGTTCGCGGATCACCGCCTGGTGCTCGCCGATGCCGGCGGTGAAGGCCAGCATGTCCAGGCCATTCAGCGTGGCCGCCAGGGCGCCCACTTCGCGCACGATGCCGCGCACGTACAGGGCCAGCGCCTGCTGCACCGGCACTTCATCTTCGCGCGGCAGCAACTCGCGCGGGTCGGAGGACACCCCGGAAACGCCGAGCAGGCCGGACTCGTGGTACAGCATGCGGCCCACGCGTTCGAGCGACAGCTTGCCGATCTCCATCAGGTAGATCACCGCGCCGGGGTCCAGCGCACCGCAGCGCGTGCCCATCATCAGCCCGTCCAGCGCCGAGAAGCCCATCGTGGTGGCGACGCTTTGCAGGTCGCGCATCGCGCACAGGCTGGCGCCGCTGCCCAGATGCGCCACGATGGTGCGGCCGCGCGCGGCCTCGCCGTAGCGCTCGCCCAGCACCTGCGACTGGTACGCGTAGGACAGGCCGTGGAAACCGTAGCGGCGCAGGCCCTGGTCCCAGGCAGAACGCGGCAGCGGCAGCATCTTCTCGACCGTCGGCATGCTCTGGTGGAAGGCGGTGTCGAAGCAGGCCACCTGCGGCAGCTGCGGCAGTTCGGTCAGCAGCGCGTCGATCGCTTCCAGCGCGAACGGCTGGTGCAGCGGCGCCAGCGGGATATAGCTTTTCAGGTCGGCCAGCACCGCGGCATCGACCCGCACCGGTTCGAAATACTTGCTGCCGCCGTGCACCACGCGGTGCGCGATCGCCACGATGCGGCGGCCGTGCAGCCGTGCCACGATGCGTCGGCGCAGATAGGTCAGCGCCGCATGGTAGGGGCGGCCGCGATCCAGCGTCAGCGTCTCGGCCGCGGCGCCGCTTTCGCTGAACACCGGGGCATCGCCGGTAATGCCCTCGACCTTGCCGCCCCACGCGGGCGTGCGCGCCAGCGGCGTCGCGTCCGCGTCGAACAGCGCGAACTTGATGCTGGACGAGCCGCAGTTCAGCACCAGGATCAGCGAATTGCCGCCGTCGTTCATGGCGGGCTGACCTGGTAATGGTGGGCCACCAGCGAGGCGAGCGCGCACGAGGCGATGCGCGATTCGCGCGAGTCGGCGCGGCTGGTCAGCACGATCGGCACGCGCGCGCCCATCACCACCGCCGCGCTGGTGGCGCCGCCCAGGTATTCCAGCTGCTTGGCCAGCATGTTGCCGCTTTCCAGGTCGGGCACCAGCAGGATGTCGGCGAGGCCGGCCACGTCCGAGACGATGCCCTTGATCCGCGCGGCGGCGACGGAGATCGCGTTGTCGAACGCCAGCGGCCCGTCCAGCACGGCGCCGGCGATCTGGCCGCGGTCGGCCATCTTGCACAGCGCGGCGGCGTCGAGCGTGGTCTGCATGCGCGGGTTGACGGTCTCCACCGCGGCGAGGATCGCCACGCGCGGCACGGCCACGCCCACGATGTGCGCCAGGTCGATCGCATTGCGCACGATGTCGGCCTTCTCCTCCAGCGTCGGCGCGATGTTGATCGCCCCGTCGGTGATGATGAACGGCCGCGGATACGCCGGGCTGTGCATCAGGTAGCAATGCGAGATGCGCCGCGCCGTGCGCAGGCCGGCGGTGGAGGCCACCACGGCCGCCATCAACTCGTCGGTGTGCAGGCTGCCCTTCATCAGCGCGTCGACGC
>DATCUT010000115.1:0-3733 GCA_036561785.1 Rhodanobacter sp. | reverse complement strand
CCCGCCGCTGGTTTGTGCCGGGCGCCGCGCTGGCCGCATCGGTGGCGCTGCTCGCCGTGGCCTTGTGGTGGTGGCAGCCCGGTGGCGACCTGGTGCGCATGCAGGGCGGCCAATCGTTCGCCGCTGGCGCCTTGACTCACGCGCTCGACGAGACGCTGGCGAGCGAACCGAAGGCGCATGCCCCGGTCGCCATCGGCTTGAGTTTCCGCAGTAGCGACGGGCGCATCTGCCGCACCTTCGTGCTGCGCTCCCCGCCGGTGCGAGCTGGCCTTGCCTGCCACGAGAGTGCAGGCTGGGTGCTGCCCGTGCTCAGCGTGGTGGCCCCACCGGAAGGCGGCGAACTGCGCCAGGCGGCGAGTGCCTTGCCGCCCGACGTGCAGGCCGCGGTCGACGCGCGTCTGCGCGGCAATGTCTTCGATGCACGGCAGGAGCGTGCGGCGCGCGACGCCGGCTGGCGCTAGGTGCACGGCGTGTCGTCACGCGTCGTCCCTGCTGTCGTGACGGACAACGAGTCCTGCGCAGGACGTTGACTCGGACTTCGCATCGGCGTCGCTACCGTCAGGGCAAACGGCCCGATATACGTCGGGGTTGCGCCTGCCGATAGCCGGCATCGCCGAAAGCCTTCGAATGGCCGCCACATCTCGCCAGGAGGAACCATCCCATGTCCGATGAAAATGCGAAGACGCCGGCCGACCACATCGTCGATACGGTGGCGCAGCTCAAGGAGATGCGGCATTACTCGAAGAACAACGTGGAAGCGCTGACGGCGGCGTGGCTGCTGTTCGACGGCGAATTGTCCAGGCTCAAGCAGGCGGACAAGCTCGCCGACCTGATGGACCGCCAGGGACAACTGCACGAGGCACTGGAAGCGGTGATCGCTGATCTGGAAGAGGTGCTGGCGAAGATGCAGCCGGAGCCGGAAGAGTAATTGCCGGTGCAGCGGCGGTGTCGAAAGGATGCCTGTTGCTCACCATGACGAAAAGGCCCGCGATGCGGGCTTTTTCGCTTCTGTCGTCGTGCAGCGGCTAGGCCAGCGTGCACAGCTGACCTTCGGCCATCTGCTGCAGTTCGTCGCCGTTGCCGCGGTGGTGCGCGAGGTGGCACCTCTCGTGCGTCGATGCCTTGATATATATTGATCTGGCTACCGCCTACGCGGCGCAGAGCAGAACATTCCCGGGGATCGGCGAGATGGTGGATATCGACAATCGGATGGCGCCTGGCAGCGCCGTCTACAAGACGCTGCTGGAGTCGACCAGGGCGATCCCGTGGAAGATCGACTGGGACAGCAAGCAGTTCGCCTATATCGGGCCGCAGATCGAGGCGCTGCTGGGCTGGGCGCCGGCGAGCTGGGAGAGCGTGGGCGACTGGGCCAGCCGCATGCATCCGGCGGACCGCGAGTGGGTGGTGGATTTCTGCGTGGCGCAGTCGCAGGCGGGGGTGGATCACGAGGCCGACTACCGCGCGCTGACCCGCGACGGCCGCTACGTGTGGATACGCGACGTGGTGCACGTGGTGCGCAACCCCGACGGCACGGTCGACTCGCTGGTCGGCTTCATGTTCGACATCAGCGAGCGCAAGCGCACCGAGCAGCAGCTGATCAGCCTGCAGAAGGAGATGGAGGAGCTTTCCTTCCGCGACGGCCTGACCGGCGTCGCCAATCGGCGGCGCTTCGACGCGATCATCGAGCTCGAATGGAGCAACGCGCGGCGCAACCGGCAGCCGCTGTCGCTGCTCATGATGGATATCGACTATTTCAAGCAGTACAACGACCGCTACGGTCACCTGGAAGGCGACGCCTGCCTGAAGCAGGTGGCGCGTATCCTGAATTCGGCCGCGACGCGCGCACGCGATCTGCTGGCCCGCTTCGGCGGCGAGGAGTTCGTGCTGGTGCTGCCGGAAACCGACGAGGCCGCCGCAGGCAAGCTGGCCGAACGCTGCCGCGACCTGATCCTGGCCGAACGGGTCCCGCACGCGCCATCCCCGATCGGCCCCGTGCTGACGATCAGTCTCGGCGTGGGCACCGTGATCCCGGGCCACGACGACGAACTGCGGCCGTTCATCGACACGGTGGACAAACGGCTGTACCAGGCCAAGCAGCAAGGCCGGAACTGTATCGTGGGCGCTGGCTGACCCGGCTCCGTGGAGAGCTGTACCCGAGAATAAGCGTCCCGCAAAGTGGGACATCGGAAGGTACGCCGCCGACCAGGCGTGCGGTGGTCAAGCAGAGTTATCTTCGTTGGACGCTAACGTACGCCCAAGCTCAAACGCCTTGTTTTGGGTTTCAATAATCGCTTTCGCCGGCCCGCCATCTTGTCGAACCAGGTCGCTGATCGACTGCCACGGCAACTTCGCGAACTGCGTGGAGAGTCCGAGGGCGTGAGTCTCAACCTCGCGATCTATGTGCCGCCACTTTGTCGCCACTTCGTTCCAGAGCCGGGACAGCTGCTCTTGCTGATCGAGTGTGACGTCCACGCCGTTCCGTGCGCGACCAAAATAGATATCGGTCTCGTTGCAGGCCTTGCGCAATATCTCGCCGGCTGCGTCCTTGCGCTTGCTGTGCGCCGTCACGAGATCTGCCATCCAATCCATCGCTTTAATAAGCACCGATTCGCCAGTCATGACAGCCTCCGACATTCAGGAGCGATCGTTGAAATCCTACGCTGAGTAAGGCGCTGGCCCCAGTGCCCATTGATGAGGCACCCCAACCCCGCCCTCCTCACGAAACGGATGATCAGCGCAGTCCGCGATCTGGTCGTGCCAGCCGTGGCACCTGATTCTGCTGCGTTGCGCAAAAGCCCGCTGGTGGCCCATGTGCAGCGCCGGCGCGGGGCGTATGCTCCCCGCCGTGTTTCGTAGCCTTCACCACGGACGAGGGAGATACGGTCATGGCGACACTGCTGCTGGTCAAGGGGACTTCCGGGAAAGATGTGGCGGCGCTGCGCAAGCGCCTGGCTGCGGTTCTCGGTGACGCCGCCCGCGATTTTCCGGGGTTGGCGACGGGGGATGGTTTCGATGCGCTGGTCGATGCGGCGGCACGCTGCTGGCAGGCCGGCATCGGCATGGTGGCGGATGGGGTGATCGGGCCCTGTTGCCAGGGCCTGCTCGGCATGACGTCGCCGCAGGCGATGGAGGTGCCGCTGACGGTGGATGCGGTGCAGCGCCTGTTCCCGGCGACCAAGAAGTCCAACATCGTGCGCTACCTGCCGTATGTCGCGGCGGCGCTGGATGTGGCGGGCCTGCGCGATCGCACGATGATCTGCGCTGCGCTGGGCACGATCCGCGCCGAGAGCGAGGGCTTCGTGCCGATCGCCGAGTTTCCCTCGCACTTCAACACCACGCCGGGGTTGCCGGCGTTCAGCGCGTATGACGGACGCAAGTCGCTGGGCAACGACCAGCCCGGCGATGGCATGCGTTATCGCGGACGCGGTTTCGTGCAGCTGACTGGACGGGCGAATTACCGCACGTATGCGGCGCTCATCGGTGTCGACATCGAGGCCTTCCCGGACCTGGCCAATGCACCGGAGGTGGCGGCGGTGCTGCTGGCGCTTTTCCTGTCCCATGCCGCAGACCGGATGCGCGCGGCGCTGGCGACGAACAATTACGCGGCCGCGCGCAAGCTGGTCAACGGCGGCAGCTACGGGCTGGACAGTTTCCGTAGCGTATTCAGGCTTGCCGCGTCGGTATGGCCGGCTGCCGCTCGCGGCACCCGCGCGGGGGCGACCCGCAAGGTCGC
>DATCUT010000114.1:0-20672 GCA_036561785.1 Rhodanobacter sp. | reverse complement strand
CCGCACGGGTCACGGTGAGCGGCGGCCAGCTGGCCGCGGGCGTACCCGAGGCACAGGCCTACCTGGTGTTCGGCGAAGCGCAGGCGCACGCGCTGGGTCGCGCGCTGCCGGCGGCGGTGATGCATCAGGCGCAGATCGTGCTGGCCGACGAACCGGCGCTGGTGCTGACCAGTGCCGATGCCAAACGACGGCTGTGGAACGCGCTGCGCAGTGTGCGCCGCGCGCTGGCCGCTGCGGGCGGCTAAGCGTCATGGTCGCGGTGATCAAGCCGGTGATCCAGGTGCGCGGCATGCGGGCCGAAGACCTGGACACGGTCAGCGCGCTGGAAAATGCCTCTTACGAATTCCCGTGGTCGGCGGGCATCTTCAGCGATTGCGTGAAGGCCGGGCACCCGTGCTGGGTGCTGTGCGTGGACGAGGCGATCGCCGGCTACGGCATCCTGTCGATGGGCGCCGGCGAGGCGCATGTGCTGAACCTGTGCATCGGACCGGACTGGCGCGGCCGCGGCCTGGGCCGGCACCTGCTGGGCCGCCTGCTGGACATCGCGCGCTGGAACGGTGCCGAGCGGGTATTCCTCGAGGTACGCCCGTCGAACCCGCTGGCGAAGACGCTGTACGAGTCGGTGGGCTTCCGCGAGATCGGCCGTCGGCCGCGCTATTACCCCGCGCGGCATGGGCGCGAGGACGCGATCGTGATGGCGCTCGAGATTGCCGCAGGCAATATCGAGAAATAAGCGAACGCCCGTCCGGGGAAACGCGCGAGGTTACTTGTTCGCGCGGCCGTAGGGCGGGCACCGCCCGCCGCTTCGCGTGCAAGAAGCAAGAGCCGGCGGGCAGTGCCCGGCCCTACGGGTTCATTTCTGCAATTTGTCCGCCTGCTCGCGCAATGCGCCCAGCGTGGTGTTCCAGTCGGCGATGCGCTGGCGTTCCTGGGCGACCACCTCGGCCGGTGCGTTGGCGACGAAATTCGCGTTGCCAAGCTTGCCTTCGCACTTCCTTATCTCGACTTCGATGCGGCCGATTTCCTTGGCCAGGCGCGCTTTCTCGGCGCCGAGGTCGATCAGCCCGGCGAGCGGGATCAGCACACGCAGCGTGCCGACCACGGCGGCGGCCGCGGCGGGTTCCTCGCCACCAGCCTCGATCCACTGCGGCGCTTCGGTGCGGGCGAGGAAGGCGATCTGGGCGGCGAACTTCGCCACGCGGGCACGGTCGCCGGCGTCGCCGTCGGCAAGCAGCAGCGGGATCGTCTTGCCGGGCGAGATATTCATTTCGGAACGGATCTTGCGGACGCCGGAGAGCACGTTCTTGAACCATTCGATTTCAGCCGTGGCTGCGTCGTCGGCAACGATGTCGTCAGCGTTCGGCCACGGCCGCTGCATCAGACTGCTCTCGGTGAGGTCGAGCTTCGGCGCCACTCCCTGCCAGATCTCTTCGGTGATGAACGGGATCACCGGGTGCAGCGCGCGCAGCACGCTTTCCAACACCACCAGCAGGGTGTGCCGGGTCGAAGCGGCCGCGGCGTCGTCGTCGCCGTTCAAGGCCGGCTTCGATAGCTCCAGGAACCAGTCGCAGTACTCGTTCCAGACGAATTCGTACAGCGCCTGCGCCAGCAGGTCGAAGCGATAGCTGACGAAGTGCTGCTCGACCTCGCTCAGCGTCTGCTTCAGGCGAGTGAGAATCCAGCGTTCCGCCTCGGTCGCCGGCTTTCCCGAATCCCCAATCCCGAATCCCGAATCCCCGCCATTCATCAACACGAACCGCGCCGCGTTCCACAACTTGTTGCAGAACGCCTTGTAGCCTTCGGCGCGCTTGATGTCGAAGTTGATCGTGCGGCTGTAGCTGGCCAGCGCGGCGAAGGTGAAGCGCAGCGCATCGGTGCCGATCGCGGGGATGCCGTCGGGGTAATCCTTGCGGATGCGCTTCTCGACCTTGGCGCGCACCTGCGGGATCAGCAGCGACCTGGTGGACTTCTCCACCAGCGGTTCCAGCGCGATGCCGTCGATCAGGTCCAGCGGGTCCAGCGTGTTGCCCTTGGACTTGGACATCTTCTGGCCTTCCGCATCGCGCACGATCGCGTTGATGTAGACCTCGCGGAACGGGATCTGGCCGGTGAAATACTTGGTCGCCATCACCATCCGGGCGACCCAGAAGAAGATGATGTCGAAGCCGGTGACCAGCACCGCGCTGGGCAGGAAGATCTTGTCGTCCGCCCAGTTCGCCACGATCTCGCCACGTTCGTTCTTCACCGGGCCGTCCGCCGGCCAGCCCAGCGTGGAGAACGGCCACAGCGCCGAGCTGAACCAGGTGTCCAGCACGTCCTCGTCCTGACGAAGCGCGCCGACCGGTGCGGTGGTGGCGGACTTGCGCGCGTCCGTCTCGTCCTCGCCCACGAAGATGTTGCCGGCCTCGTCGTACCACGCCGGGATGCGGTGGCCCCACCACAGCTGGCGGCTGATGCACCAGTCCTGGATGTTGTCCAGCCACTGCGTATAGGTGGTCGACCAGTTTTCCGGCACGAACTTGATCTCGCCGTTGCGCACGGCGTCCAGTGCCGGCTGGGTGATCGCCTTGCGCCCGCCCGGACGGCCATCGGCCTGCACGTCGGAGGTGAGGTCGACGAACCACTGGTCGGTCAGCATCGGCTCGATCACCGCGTCCGAACGCTGGCTCACCGGCACCTGCAGCTTGTGCGCCTTCGTTTCGACCAGCCGGCCGAGCGCTTCGAGATCGGCCAGCACGGCCTTGCGCGCGTCGTAGCGGTCGAGGCCGCGGTATTTCTGCGGCGCGTTGTCGTTGACCTTCGCGTCCAGCGTGAAGATGGTGATCGGCGGCAGCTGGTGGCGCTGGCCGATCGCGTAGTCGTTGAAGTCGTGCGCCGGGGTGATCTTCACGCAGCCGGTGCCGAAATCCTTGTCGACATAGTCGTCGGCGATCACCGGAATCTCGCGATCGGTCAGCGGCAGCTTCAGGGTCTTGCCGACCAGGTGGGCGTAGCGTTCGTCCTCCGGATGCACGGCGACGGCGACGTCGCCCAGCATGGTCTCGGGACGGGTGGTGGCGACCACCACGCTCTCGGCGCCATCGGTGGTCATGTAGCGGATCGACCACATGTGGCCGTCGCGTTCGGCGTTGTTCACTTCCAGATCGGAAACGGCGGTGCCCAGCAGCGGGTCCCAGTTCACCAGCCGGTTGCCGCGATAGATCAGTCCCGCGCGATACCAGTCGATGAACACCTTGCGCACCGCGGCCGAGAGTCCTTCATCCATGGTGAAGCGTTCGCGCGACCAGTCGGCGGCAGCACCGATGCGGCGCATCTGGTGGGTGATGGTGGAGCCGGACTCCTCCTTCCACTTCCAGACCCGCTCGATAAACGCGTCGCGGCCCAGGTCGTGCCGGGTCTTCTCCTCGACCGCCAGCTGGTTCTCCACGATCTTCTGCGTGGCGATGCCGGCATGGTCGGTACCCACCTGCCACAGCGTGTTCATGCCGCGCATGCGCTGGTAGCGCACCAGCATGTCCATCACCGTCTGCTGGAACGCATGCCCCATGTGCAGCGTGCCGGTGACATTCGGCGGCGGCAGAAGGATGCAGTACGGCGCGCCCTTGCCCGACGGCTGGAACGCACCGCTGGCTTCCCAGCGCTGGTACCACTTCGACTCGATCTGGGCAGGTTCGAAACTCTTTTCCATGGGGACTCGCGATGGCGCGCCGTCGGCGCGCGCGGTGGTTATGGGCGTGAACGGGGAATTGTACGGGGAGGGGCCGTGTGGCCCAAGCGGCAGGCGGCGAAGGTGGCTTGCCACACCGAAAGACTTGGCTGCCGTGCAAATAGTCCCGCGCGCGGTATGGGGGCGCCCCAAACGCCGCACTATTCGCGCCACGCTCGGGCTGATCGGCCCCAATCGAGGGTCTTTTGGCGCGGCGCGTGGGTTCCGCGGCTTCGAGCACGGGACCTTTTCGTCGACGGCTGAGACTCCAGATAGTCGTGTGCGGGTCTTTTTGGGGGGTGCCTGGGTCTTTCTTGTCGGAGACCGGGTCTTTTTGTCCCATGGTCGGGACTCCAGGGGTGGCAGGTGGCGGTTTGGGGGATCAGCCCGGCCGCGCAACTTCCTGCCGCAGTGCGGACTAGAGCAGCTCGATCCCGAACCGCCGCACCAGCAGCGCGAACAGCCAGAAGCACACCACCGTGATCGCCACGCATGCGAGCAGCGTCGGCCAGAAGCCGAGGCGCGGAAGCAGGACCGGGAAGGCCAGGAACATCGGCAGCGTCGGCACGACATACCAGAACGTGTACCAGGCGTGGTTGGCGATTTTCGACTGCGGCTGGCGCTCGACGTACAGCCAGATCAGCGCCAGCACGGTGACCAGCGGCAGTGCGGCGAGCAGGCCGCCGAGGCGGTCGCTGCGTTTGGCGACTTCGGAGACGAGCACGACGACGGCCGCGGTGATCAGGTACTTGGTGACTAGCCATCCCATCGGTCGACTCCTTGAAGCGTTGCTCAGTTGCCGCGCAGGATGCGGCCGTACGCGTGCACTTCGTCAACCAGCACCTTCACATGCTCGGGATCGACTTCCGGGGTGATGCCGTGGCCGAGGTTGAACACGTGGCCGGGGTGGTTGCCGTGGCTGTCCAGCACGGCGCGGGCCTCGCGGCGGATCACTTCGGGGTTGGCGCGCATCACGGCGGGATCGAGGTTGCCTTGCAGGGCGACCTTGCCGCTCACGGCGCGGCGGGCGTCGGCGAGATTCATGGTCCAGTCGACGCCGAGGGCGGCGCAGCCGGTGTCGGCCATTTCCGCCAGATGCTGGCCGGCACCCTTGGAGAACAGGATCACCGGCAGCTCGCGCGCGTGGGTGTCGGCTTTCAGCGCGGCGACGATCTGCGCCATGTAGCGCAGCGAGAATTCACGGAACGGGGCAGGGCCGAGCAGGCCGCCCCAGGTGTCGAAAATCATCAGCGCCTGCGCACCGGCGGCGGCCTGGGCGATCAGGTAGGCGGCGACGGACTGCGCCAGCGTGTCGAGCAACTGGTGGGCGAGTTTCGGCTCGTTCCAGCACATCGTCTTGAGCGTGGCGAAATCCTTCGAACCCTGGCCCTCGACCATGTAGCAGGCCAGTGTCCACGGGCTGCCGGAGAAACCGATAAGCGGCACGCGGCCGTGCAGTTCCTGGCGGATCAGGCGCACCGCGTCCATCACGTAGCGCAGCTCGTCGTCCATGTCAGGCACGGCGAGTTTCGCGACGTCGGCGGCATTGCGCACGGGGCGGGCGAACTGCGGGCCTTCACCGTGGGCGAACGACAAGCCCAGGCCCATCGCGTCGGGGATGGTGAGGATGTCGGAGAACAGGATCGCGGCGTCCAGTTCGAAGCGCTCAAGCGGCTGCAGGGTGACTTCGCAGGCGTACTCGGGGTTCTGCGCCAGGCCCATGAAGCTGCCGGCGCGCTCGCGGGTGGCGCGGTATTCGGGCAGGTAGCGACCGGCCTGGCGCATCACCCAGATCGGCGTGGTGTCGGTGGGTTCGCGGCGCAACGCGCGCAGGAAGCGGTCGTTCTTCAACACGTCAGTCATTTCAATCAGCGTCCGTACGGGCCTTCCAGCCCCTGGGCAAACATCAGGCGAAAGCCGCGCTTGAGCTGGGCATCGCGGGCTTTCTCGAAGGCGGCGACGGCCTCGTCGCGCTCCAGGAACTGCTCGCGCTTCATCGTGGCGCGGCCGCCCTGGGTACCGGATTCGCGGTACAGCGTCCAGCCGCCGAGCAGGTCCTGCTCCAGCGTGATCTGGACGTAGCGGGGCGCCTCGGTACTGCCGGGCACGGTTTGCAGATAGAGGCGCATGGGTTCCAGGGATGCAGCACGAACGGGCGCGTAGCCGGACGCCACAGTTTATAGGATTTGCGCGGGCGCACCCCGCCGCGAATGCCGCAGGTCCGGTAGGGCGGGCACTGCCCGCCGCTCCCGGTGGTGGCGAAGCAAGAGCCGGCGGGCAGTGCCCGCCCTACGGCGTTACGGACTATCCGGTGGTTTGCAGTGTGGCGAGCACGTCGGCCTCGTCCACGCCGGCGACGATCTCGGCTCGGCCGAGGCCGCGCCACAGGATCAGCCGCAGCATGCCGGCGGTGTTCTTCTTGTCCAGCCGCATCAGTGCCAGCAGCTGCTGCGCGTCCATGCCGGGCGGGATCGCCATGGGCAGACCGAGGGTCTCCAGCAGGCGCTGCAGGCGGGCGGTGGCGGCTGCATCGCTCATGCGCAGGCGCTCGGACAGCCGGGCGGCCAGCAGCATCCCGATCGCCACGCCTTCGCCGTGCAGCAAGGTGGTGTAGTGGCCGGCGGTCTCCAGCGCATGGCCGAAAGTGTGACCAAAGTTGAGCAGGGCGCGCTCGCCCTGCTCGGTTTCGTCGCGGGCGACCACGCCGGCCTTGTACTGAACCTTGCGCGCGATCGCCTCCAGCACGGTGGCGGGGTCGCGCGCGGCAAGCGCGTCGGCGTGCTGTTCCAGCCAGGCGAAGAACGGCTCGTCGCCGATCGCCGCGCCCTTGATCACCTCGGCCAGGCCGGCGCGGTATTCACGCTCGGGCAGGGTCGCCAGGGTGTCGATGTCGGCGACCACCGCGCGCGGCTGGTGGAACGCGCCGGCGAGATTCTTGCCGACCGGCAGGTTGACCCCGGTCTTGCCGCCGACCGAGGAATCGACCATCGCCAGCAAGGTGGTCGGCATCTGCATGAAGTCGATGCCGCGCATCCAGCACGCCGCGCTGAAGCCGGCCAGGTCGCCGACCACGCCGCCGCCCAGCGCGATCACGCAGGCGTCGCGGGTGGCGCCGAGCTGGCCCAGCGCTTCCAGTGCGCGGCCGACGTTGGCGAACGTTTTGTGTGCCTCGCCGTCGTCGAGCAGGAACGACGACCAGTGCAGTCCATCCAGCCCTGCCTCGATGCGCGGCAGGTACAGCGGCGCCACCGTGGTGTTGCTGACCACCAGCGCATGCCGGCCGCGCAGCATGGCGCGCCAGCGTGCGTGATCGCCGAGCAGGCCGGCGCCGATCCAGACCGGGTAGCTGCGCTGGCCGAGGGCAACGGTGATCGTCTGGAATGCGGGGTCGTTCATGCGGTCTGCCTGGGCGATGCGCCGGAGCGCTGCCAATGGTGGTCGATCAGCGCGGTGCAGCGTTCGCTGGCGGCGGCGACGCTGCCGTGTTCGCCGGGCACCGCAAGATCGGCGAGTTCGCGGTAGATCGGCTCGCGCACCTGCGCCATCGCCTGCAGCCGTTCGTGGCGGTCGGGCACCGCCAGCAGCGGGCGGCGGTGGTCGCGCTCCAGCCGCTCCAGTTGCTGTTCGATCGTGGTCTGCAGCCACACCACGTAGCCGCGCTCGCGCAAATATTGGCGGTTGTGTGGCGCGAGCACCACGCCGGCGCCGGTGGCCAGCAGCACGCCGGGGCGGTGGCTGCACTCGTCCAGCAGCGCGCTTTCGCGCTGGCGGAAACCGGCCTCGCCCTCGATCTCGAATACGGTGTTCACGTCCACGCCGCAATGACGCTCGATCTCCTGGTCGAGATCGACGAACGTCAGGCCATAATGCGCAGCAAGCCGTCGCCCGATCGAGGTCTTGCCGGCACCGGTGGGGCCGATGAGAAACAGGTTGTGCGACGGGTTCATGGGCAAATGCTAACAGGGCGGATCAACCTGGGCAGAGCGACAGGAGGGTGGTGGTGAGCGAACGTATCCTGCTGGCCGGATGCGGCGATCTTGGCGAACGCGTGGCGCAACGCCTGCGCGCGCGCGGCGACGAGGTATGGGCGCTGCGACGCCAGCCGCCGGCGCGCGGCAAGCATGGCGTCCACTGGCTGCGTGGCGACCTGACCGATCCGGCCAGCCTGCACGGGCTGCCGGCGGGCATCACCCGGCTGGTCTACCTGCCGGCACCGGCGACGCGCGACAAGGCGGCGTACCGCGCGATCTTCGTGGACGGCCTGCGCCACCTGCTCGATGCGCTCGATGGCCGCCAACTGGAACGCGTGGTGCTGGTTTCCTCCAGTGCCGTGTACGGCGAGCACGACGGCGACTGGGTCGACGAGGCCACTCCGACCGATCCGCCGGGATTCAACGGCGCGGTGCTGCTCGAGGCCGAGCAGTGGCTGGCAGAGCAACCGCTGCCGTCGACCGTGCTGCGGCTGGCCGGACTGTACGGGCCAGGCCGGCTGCAGCTGATCGAGCGCCTGCGTGCGGGGCAGCTGCGGGTGCCGCGCGAGACACCGCACTGGGCCAACCGGATCCACGTCGACGATGCCGCGGCGGCGGTCGCGCATCTGCTGCAGCTGAAGTCGCCGCAGCCGCTGTACCTCGGCGTCGACGACACGCCGATGCCGCTCGACGAGCTGTACGATTTCCTGGCCGCCCTGATCGATGCGCCGTTGCCCGCCGAGGGCGCGGCGCCGGTCGGCGTGGGCAGCAAGCGGCTGCGCAATGCGCGGTTGCGCGCCAGCGGCTGGGCGCCGCAATGGCCGGACGCGCGCGAAGGCTATGCCGCGCTGCTCGACAGCTGAACCATCCACCACGGAGAACCGCCATGGCAAACACCGTTCCGCATCACCAGGTCAGCACCACCAACGAGATTTCCGGCTGCCGCATCGTGCGTTCGTTCGGCATCGTGCGCGGCATCACCGTGCGTTCGCGCAGCGTGGTCGGCAATCTCGGCGCGGCGCTGCAGACCATCGTCGGCGGCAACATCTCGATCTACACCGAACTGTGCGAGAAGGCGCGTGAGGAGGCGTTCGAGCTGATGCTGCGGCACGCCGCCGCGATGGGCGCGAACGGTGTGGTGGCGATGCGCTACGACGCGAACGAGGTGGCCCAGGGCGTCACCGAAGTGCTGGCCTACGGCACGGCGGTGCAGGTCGAAGCGTCAACGTGAGGTGATTTTGCAGTGCGGCTTGTCCTTGCGCACGGCAGCGGGTCAGACTCGGGCTTCAGGCGGGGGAAGCGCAGCGTGCCGCTCGCACGATTCCACAGGAGATTGACGCCATGTCGGTAGCCAAGGTCATCGAAATCAACGCTTCGTCCAGCAAGGGCATCGAGCACGCCGTGCAGCACGGCCTGAGCAAGGCCGCGGAGTCGGTGAAGAACATCAAGGGCGCCTGGGTCAACGAGATCAAGGTGGTCACCAAGGACGACGGCACGGTCGCCGAGTGGCGCGTCAACATGAAGGTGAACTTCGTCGTCGACTGAGCAGACGATGCCGGGGATCAGGGTCGGGGCAGTGCGATGCTTCCCCGATTCCCGATTCCCGATTCCCGATTCCCGATTCCCGATTCAGCCGTGGCTGAGCCCGGTCACGTGGCGGTCGTCGTCGTATTCCACGCAGGTGTCGGCCAGGGCCGGCAAGGTGGCCAGCGCGTGCCGGCTGAGCCGCTCGAAATGCGCCAGGAACCGCCCCATTGCGGTGGCGTCCATTGCCAGCGGCGCATGCCGCGCCAGCAGATCCTGTTCCTGCTCGCCACGCCAGCGGCGCACGATCTCCCAGCCCGGCGCCTGCAGCACGATCAGCGCATCGAACTTGCGCCATAGCGGCTGATAGCCGCGCAACTGCTTGTTGACCCAGTGGCGCCAGCTGCCGTCGGGATCTTCGGTGCGCTCCAGTTCGTTGACCGGCCTGGCCAGCGCGACCTGCAACTGCGGCCGGATGCCCAGCGCCCAGCCTTCCACGATCACCAGCCGGGGCGGGCGCGTGGTACGCGGCCAGCGCGACGGCGGGAAGCGGGTATCGCGGCCCTTGTCGAAGCGCGGGTGCGACACCGGCAGCTTGTCCGAGGCGTGCGGCAGGGCGGCCAGCACCGACATCATCAGCTCGATCTCGTGCGTGCCCGGCACGCCGCGGGTGCGCAGCAGCGGGTGCACGTCGCGCGCCAGCGCCTCGCGGTCGCTGCGGGCGTAGTAGAAGTCGTCCAGCGCGAGCACCTCGGTGGGCCAGCCGCGCGCTTCGGCCTGCGCCTTCATCACCCGCGCCAGGGTGCTCTTGCCGCTGCCCTGCAGGCCGGACAGGCCGAGGATGTACGGGCGGCGCGAGCGGGCGATACGCCCGGCGTACTGGTCGAGCAGGTGGCCGGCGAGGGCCTCGTTCTGCAGGTCGGCGTGGGACGTCATCCGCGGGACACCATGGCTCCAGGAGGGATTTCCGCCACCGGCAGGCAGCGGCGGCGGAGCATTCCGCAAACGGGCATGTCGCTGCCGCCTTCACATTCCATGATGGAAAATGGGGTCGTCGTCCGGGGCGCCGTGGTACTGGATGAAGGGGGCATTGCACTATTATCGGTCAGGTTCATCCGCGCCATGATGGCGCGTGTCGGCCACGATGCAAAAGGAAAGTTTCAGACATCATGCTCAAATCCGAGATTCTCGACACCTTCCTGCGCCTGCTGGACGAGGCCAAGGCCAGCGGCGACCGCGAGCCGACGGCGATGAACCTGGCCACCGTGGACGGTTCCGGCCGGGTCGCCTCGCGCATCGTGCTGCTCAAGGGCGCCGACGAGCGCGGCTTCCGCTTCTACACCAATTACCAGAGCGACAAGGGCAGCCAGCTCGAAGCGCATCCGCAGGTGGCGTTGTGCTTCCACTGGAAACAACTGCGCGAGGGCGTGCAGGTGCGCGTGGAAGGCGTGTCGCGCAAGCTGCAGGCGGAGGAGTCGGATGCCTACTTCGCCAGCCGCCCGCGCGGCAGCCAGATCGGCGCGTGGGCCTCGCTGCAGTCGCAGACGCTGCCCGATCGCGACAGCTTCGAGCAGCGGGTGGCGCGCTACGAGCAGCAGTTCGAAGGCCACGAGGTGACCCGGCCGCCGCACTGGGGCGGCTTCGTGGTGGAGCCGGACATGCTGGAGTTCTGGTACGGCGCCGAGTTCCGCCTGCACGAACGGGTGCGCTGGGATCGCCACGGCCAGACCTGGACCAGCCGGATGCTGTACCCATGACCCGGGCGCTGCCCGCGCAGCATGTGGCGCAGGGTGGCTTTGCCGTGCACACGCGCGGCCGCGGTTTCAGCGAGATCACCGCGCAGGTCGGCGACGCCGTGGCGGCCAGCCACGTGCAGACGGGCATCGCGCAGGTGTTCACCGCGCATACCAGTTGCTCGCTGCTGATCAGCGAGAATGCGGACCCCGCCGTGCGCAACGACTTGGAGCGCTGGTTCACGCGTGCCGTGCCGGATGGCGATGCGATCTTCCAGCACGACGCGGAGGGCCCGGACGACATGCCGGCACACGTCCGTTCGATCCTTACCGGGGTCAGCCTCAGCGTGCCGGTACATGGCGGCAAGCTGATGCTGGGTACCTGGCAGGGCATCTACCTGTGGGAACACCGCATCGACCCGCACCAGCGCAAGGTCGTGGTGACCGTGTTGGGGAATTGAGCGCATGGATCACGCCGCAGCGGATTCCGGCTTGCCGGACCACTTCCCGCAACGCATCGTCTGCCTCACCGAGGAGCCGACCGAGGTGCTGTACGCGCTCGGCGAGGAACGCCGCATCGTCGGCATTTCCGGCTTCACCGTGCGACCGCCGCGCGCGCGCAAGGAGAAACCGAAGGTCTCCGCGTTCACCAGTGCGAAGATCGGCGAGATCCTGAAACTGGAACCGGATCTGGCGATCGGCTTTTCCGACATCCAGGCCGACATCGCGCGCGAGCTGATCAAGGCCGGCGTCGAGGTGTGGATCAGCAACCACCGCAGCGTCGACGGCATCCTCGCCTACATCCGCCGGCTCGGCGCGATGGTCGGTGCGCATGAGAAAGCCGAGGCTTACGCGCAGCGCGCCGAGCGGCACATCGCCGACATCCGCGCCGCCGTCGCAAGATTGCCGCGGCGGCCGAAGGTGTATTTCGAGGAGTGGGACGAGCCGATCATCACCGGCATCCGCTGGGTCGCCGAGATCATCGGCATCGCCGGCGGCGACGACTGCTTCCCCGAACTCGCCCGCGAACCGTTGGCGAAGCAGCGCATCCTGCCGAACGGCGACGAGGTGGTGCGGCGCGCGCCGGACATCATCCTCGGCTCGTGGTGCGGCAAGCGTTTTCGCCCCGAGAAAGTGGTGGCACGGCCGGATTGGGACACGATTCCTGCCGTGCGCCACGGCGATCTGCACGAAATCAAGTCGCCGATCATCCTGCAGCCGGGACCGGCGGCGTTGTTCGACGGGCTGGACGAGATTCATCGGATCATCACGGAGTGGGCGCTGCGCTGAGCTTTTTGCTCCTGTAGAAGTGGGTGCGTTCGATGGCTTGAAGTGCAGAGCTTTCGTCTGCCTTCGGCAGCCGAGTTACTTTCTCTTTGCGTGGCCAAAGAGAAAGATAACCAAAGAGAAAGGCCACCCCGTTTACGCGCCTTGCGGGCATCCCTGCCCGCAAGGTCCGTGGTCGGATTACGGGGTTTGTCGACAGGGCATCGGGCAACCGCTCCTGCGTTGCCTCAACTCCGGCATCCATGCCGTCGCCTGCCCTGACGCCAAACTGGCCGACATCCTTGCCGGCCACCCTGCGGGCTTTTCCTTCACCCGCCCGCCGCTTCAGAGGGGCCCCCGGTAGGGCAGCGCGCATCCTGCGCGCACTTTTCAGAAGAGCCAGATCGAAGGCAACGGCAGAGCGTTGCCGTTGCTGTTGCTGTTGCTTTTCCGCTTTTCACCGAGTGCGGGCCACGATGGCCCGCTGCTCTACTCGGGGTCCCTTGCGCGGCGGTGAGTCGGGGTCGACAGGCCGCGTAGCGGGCATCGGCAGGGATGCCGATGCCTTTTCGCCCGGACAGGAGTCCGGTCGAAAAGCCCGGCCCCGGCTCACGGACTTGCCGGGCAGGAGGCCCGGCAAGCGCCAAGCGGGGTGCCCCTCTCTTTGGTTACTTTCTCTCGGGCAAGCGAGAGAAAGTGACTCGCCCTCCGAAGGAGGACGAAAGCTCTTGCTTCAAAAGGCTCTTGCTTCAGTAACGAATAGCCGTCTGCTACAAAAGAAAATTCAGGCGCCCATGGCCAGTCGTGCGCCCAAGTCGAGCAGCGGTGCGGCGATCAGCAGCCGCGCCAGCAGCAACACGATCATCACCACCATCGGTGCGAAGTCGATCTGGCCGGCGATCAGCTTGCCGTGCAGCGGGCGCAGCAGCGGGGCGACGATGCTGCCGGCGAGTTGCAGCAGGGGATGGCGGCGGTCCACTGAGAACATGCTCAGCAGCGACCAGCCGAAGATCAGCACCAGATAGAACAGCAGTACGAAGTCGAGCAGTTCGGCCAGCGCCAGCACGATCAGGCCGAGCGGGTGCGGCATCACACCGAGCAGGGCGAACAGCAGCAGGCGCTTGACCAGCATCGCCAGCCACGCCAGCAGCAGGGCGGCCAGGTTGATCCGGCGCCAGTTCGGCAGCACGCGGCGGATCGGTGCCAGCAACGGGTTGGTGTAGCGGTAGACGAATTGGCTCAGCGGATTGTGGAAGTCCGCGCGGCAGGCCTCGGCGGCCACGCGCAGCAGCAGCAGGGTGACGACGGCATCGAACGCCAGGTCGAGCAGCAGGGCCAGTGCATTCAGCAGATAGCTCACGGCAATTTATCCAGTTCGGCGGCAAGTTCCACGCCGCGCCGGGTGGCGGCGGCGACGGCGCGGGCGACGATGTGCGGCAGGCCATCGGCGCTGAAGCTTTCCAGCGCAACCTGGGTGGTGCCATGCGGCGAGGTGACGCGCTGGCGCAGCACGGCGGGGTCTTCGCCGCCGTCGACCAGCATGCGACCGGCGCCCAGGCAGGTCTGCGCGGCGAGCGCGCGTGCGGTGTCGCGTGGCAGGCCTTGCGCCACCGCGGCGGCTTCCAGTGCTTCGACCAGGGCGAAGAAATACGCCGGGCCGGAACCGGACAGCGCGGTGACGGTGTCCATCAGCGCTTCGTCGTCGATCCAGCGGGTGATCCCGGCAGCATCGAGGATGTGTTGCGCCTGCGCCTTCTGCGCCGCGCTGACCCGGCTGTTCGCGCACAGGCCGGTGGCGCCGGCGCCGATCAAGGCCGGCGTGTTCGGCATGCAGCGCACGATCGGCAGGCTGCTGCCGAACCAGCGCTCGAGCTGATCCAGCCGCACGCCGGCGGCGATCGAGATCAGCAACGGCCGGTTGCGTTGCAGCGTGTCGCGCAGCTCGGCGTGGATCGCCGGCATCACCTGCGGCTTCACCGCCAGCAGGATCACCTCGGCCTCCGCCACGGCCAGCCGGTTTTCGGCATAGCAGGCAATGCCGAAATCGCGGCCGAGCGACTGGCGCGCCTCGGCCAGCGGCTCGGCCACGCTGAGGGTGGCCGGCGCCACGCCGGTTTTCAGCAGGCCGCCGATCAGGCTGCGTGCCATGTTGCCGCCGCCGATGAAGGCAAGTCGTGTCATGCAGGGTTCCTCGTCCGTCCAGACCGCGTACCTTACCGGAGCCGGCGCGATCGCGACGGATTTTGCCGGTGCGGGCGCCGGCGGATGGCCGCCGTGGATGCCGTGATGATGGCCGGATGACGGTTTTCCGACCGGGTGCGCAAACCGGGTCGACAGTTTGCGCGTCGATGGCGGAAAGACTGGCCGCACAGCCGGTTGCACGAGTAGTATCGACGCGGCTACAGGGGGATTCGGGTAGTTCGTCCGGGTGGTGTCGTGGCGCCGGATGCCATGCGCTGCGGCGCACCACGCCTGCGAATGTCATCCGGCCCCGGATGTGGCATACGAATTCATGCCATCCAGACGATCGGTTGAGGGGAAACGACAGATGGACATTGCCGAACTGCTTGCCTTCTCGGTGAAGAACAAGGCCTCGGACTTGCACTTGTCCGCCGGGCTGCCGCCGATGATCCGCGTCGACGGCGACGTCCGCCGGATCAACATCCCCGCGCTCGAACACAAGCAGGTGCACTCGCTGATCTACGACATCATGTCGGACAAGCAGCGGCGCGACTACGAAGAGTTCTACGAAACCGACTTCTCGTTCGAGATTCCCGGGCTGGCGCGTTTCCGCGTCAACGCGTTCAACCAGAACCGCGGTGCCGGCGCGGTGTTCCGTACCATTCCGTCCGAGGTGCTGACGCTGGAGGATCTCGGCGCGCCGCGCATCTTCAAGGAACTGATCGAGCAGCCGCAGGGCCTGATCCTGGTGACCGGCCCGACCGGCTCGGGCAAGTCGACCACGCTGGCGGCGATGGTCGACCACATCAACAAGAACGAATACGGTCACATGCTCTCGGTCGAGGATCCGATCGAGTTCGTGCATACCTCGCAGAAGTGCCTGATCAACCAGCGCGAGGTGCATCGCGATACGCTGGGCTTCAACGAGGCCTTGCGTTCGGCGTTGCGCGAGGATCCGGACTACATCCTGGTGGGCGAGTTGCGCGACCTGGAAACCATCCGCCTGGCGCTGACCGCCGCGGAAACCGGCCATCTGGTGTTCGCCACCGTGCACACCAGCTCGGCGGCGAAGACGATCGACCGCATCATCGACGTGTTCCCCGCCGGCGAGAAGCCGATGGTGCGCTCGATGCTGTCCGAATCGCTGCGCGCGGTGATCTCGCAGTCGCTGCTGAAGAAGGTCGGCGGCGGCCGCATCGCGGCGCACGAGATCATGGTCGGCATCCCGGCGATCCGCAACCTGATCCGCGAGGACAAGGTGGCGCAGATGTATTCGTCGATCCAGACCGGCCAGCAGTTCGGCATGCAGACGCTGGACCAGTGCCTGCAGGATCTGGTCAAACGCGGCTTGGTGACGCGCCAGCAGGCGTCCACCTATGCCAAGAACAAGGACAGCTTCAAGTGAGACCGGGATTCGGGAATCGGGAGTCGGGATTGGCGAGTGCCAAAGCCCAGACTCCGGTGTCAGTGTTGACGAATCCCGAATTCCGAATTCCAAATCCCTGAGGTACCGCCATGAGCGACTTTGATTTCACCTCATTCCTGAAACTGATGGTGCACAAGAAGGCCTCCGACTTGTTCATCACGGCGGGCGTCGCCCCTTCGATGAAGGTGCAGGGCCGCATCGTGCCGATCACGCAGAGCCCGCTCAGCGTGCAGCAGTCGCGCGACATGGTGCTCAATGTGATGACGCCGGGCCAGCGCGAGGAGTTCGAGAAGACCCACGAGTGCCAGTTCGCGATCTCCGCGCAGGGCGTGGGCCGTTTCCGCGTGTCGTGCTTCTACCAGCGCAACTGCGTCGGCATGGTGCTGCGCCGGATCGAGTCGAAGATCCCCACGATCGAGGAGCTGACCCTTCCGCCGGTGATCAAGCAGCTGGCGATGACCAAGCGCGGCATCATCATCTTCGTGGGCGGTACCGGCACCGGCAAGTCCACCTCGCTGGCCTCGATGATCGGCTACCGCAACGCGAACTCGACCGGCCACATCATCACCATCGAGGACCCGATCGAGTACGTGCACAAGCACGAGGGCTGCATCATCACCCAGCGCGAGCTGGGCATCGACACCGACAGCTGGGACAACGCGCTGAAGAACACCCTGCGCCAGGCGCCGGACGTGATCATGATCGGCGAGGTGCGCACGCGCGAGACGATGGAGCACGCGATCAACTTCTCCGAGACCGGCCACCTGTGCCTGTGCACGCTGCATGCGAACAACGCGAACCAGGCGATGGACCGCATCCTGCACTTCTTCCCGGAAGATCGCCGCCAGCAACTGCTGATGGACCTGTCGCTGAACCTGAAGGGCATCGTGGCGCAGATGCTGATCCCCACTCCCGACGGCAAGGCGCGTCGGGTGGCGGTGGAAGTGTTGCTGGGCACGCCACTGGTACAGGACTACATCCGTCAGGGCGAGATCCACAAGCTGAAGGAGGTGATGAAGGAATCCACCCTGCTCGGCATGAAGACGTTCGACCAGAGCCTGGTCGAGCTGTACCACGCCGGCGAGATCAGCTACGAGGACGCACTGCGCCACGCCGACAGCTCCAACGAGGTGCGCCTGCGCATCAAGCTGGCGCAGGGCGGCGACGCGCACACCTTGTCGCAGGGCCTGGACGGCGTCGAGCTGGAAGAAACCCGCGACGCGCAGAATCTCGGTGGCGCCAACTTCCTCAATCGCTGAAAAGCTGCTGTCGCAGGCAACGAAGAAGGCGCCCACGGGCGCCTTCTTCGTTGCCGACGTATCTCGCGGCGGCCGCTGCCTTACCTCGGCGTGGAGTTGACGGTCAGGCCACTGCTGTCGACGCTCTTCACGCCCCTGACGCTCTGGGCCAGGCGTTCGGCACGGGTCTTCTCGGCTTGCGTGGCGACCGTGCCGCTCAGAGTGACCACCCCATCGTTGGTCGACACGGAAATGTCGGTGGCCGAGACGCCCTTGGTGGTGCCGAACTCGGATTTCACCTTGGTGGTGATCCAGGCATCGGCTGCCTTGTCCGGCACGGTCTGGTTGTCGGACGACTGCTGCATTCGCGCGCCGGCATCCTGGGCCATGACCTGGCCGTACGGGATGGCCGCAAAGGCGAACATCAGGGTGGTGGCGTACAAGCTGTTGCGGATCGTGGAATGGCGCATGGCGATCTCCTTGGTGTAATGGCGATGCCTGTCGGAGGAAGGACAGACGGGATGCCGTGGTTGCCATGGCAACAGCCGCGTCGTGAACGTCGCGTGGCCGTGACCGATGCCGGTTCAGCGGGGGATTACGGATGCGAAGGGCGGGTCACGGCGATGTTGGAATCGCGTTGGATACCGTGTGTGGCGCATGAAAAAACCGGGGCGCCGCAGCGCCCCGGCTTCTCGTCGAGCGCCGTCGTTTACTTCAGCAGGGTCTGGCTGGTGATCACCATGCCGCCGTTGTCGACGTGCATCTCCGCATCGATGCTGCCCACGCGCTCGGCCTGGGACTTCATCGCGGCGAACTGGGCCTTGGAGCGTGCCAGATCGGCGGCAGCTTCGGTGGCGTCGTCGCTGTCGTCGATCGATGGTTCGTCGCTCTTGCTGATCGTCGCGGTGGCGGCGGCCAGGCTGTCGATCTTCTGTTCCATCAGCTGCAGCCAGCTCAAGTACATCGCGCCGCTGATGTGCATGCGGCCCATTTGGCCGGCGTCGCCGACGGCGTCCTTCAAGGTGTCGCCAAGGCGGGCGTCCGCGCCGGCGCCGACGCCGAGCGCGAGCGCCTTCTCGCCCATGGCAACCCACGCAGGCTGACCCAGCATGCTGACCATGTCCTTCGGCAGCGGCAACGGCTTGCCGTCACGGGCGGGCTTCAGCTGGGCCAGCGCCGGCACCATCATCTGGCCCATCGCGAGCAGGCCTTCGGGATTGTTGGTGCCGAGCACGAGACGCCCGGTGAACGTGGGCAGGCCGGCGTCCTTGCCCGGCGCCAGCGAGTCCAGCGCGATGCGCACGCCGAGCATGTCGCCGAACGGCGGGATCGCCGCCTTCTGCATGGCCGGGCCGAGCTTGGCGAAACTGTCGTTGAGATCGGTCAGCGACGGGCAGCTGAACGGCCTGGCGGCCACGGCGTCGGCCTGGGCCAGCCAGAACGTGCGCACGTTGGAAACCGGCAGCGCGATGCTGAGGTCGAACGGCGCGGTGCCGGCGCCGCCCAGGCCGGGCAGCGCCACCTTGAGGCCGGCAAACGCCTTGCTGATGTCATCGGCCAGCGCCACGTCGAAACGCACGTTCTGGTGCTTCGCGTCCAGCCGGGTGTAGCCGAAGCTCACCGCCGGGACGCGCGCAGCGATGCGCGCGGCGTCGGTGCCGCAACTCGGCGAAGTCTGCAACTGGGTGGCGACCGGCTCGCCGGTCTTGGCCGCGATGGCCTCGGCATGGGCTTTCTGGATCGCGCCGACCAGTGGGTCCTTGCCGCTGACCGCCAGCGGCAGCGCGCGGGTCAGGTCCAGCTCGCCGACCAGCCACTTCTGGTAGCCCTTGGCCTTGGCCAGCGTGGCGAGGCGGCCGTCATCCTGCAGGCTCTTCTGCGGCCGGTCCAGGCCCAGCGCCTGGCGCAGCATGGCCGGTGAGGCGTCCGCCGGCAGCAGCGCGGCCACCGCCTGCTTGTTGACCGTAGCCAGCACCACCTCGGTGCCGGAAGCGGGGAACGCGTATTTGCGGTAGCTCTGCTTGTCCACGTCGGCGGCATCGAGCTTCTTGCCGTAGGCGGTTTCCAGCCGGCCGACGAAGCCCTCGAACGCGCCCGGATCGCTCAGCTCGAAGCGCAGCACCGGTGCCAGGCCCAGGCCATAGAACGCGGAATAGCCCTTGAGGTTGAGGCCGGCACCCTGGGCGAAGGTCTCGATGGTCTTGCCGTTGAATTCGGTGCGCAGCGCACGCAGCAGGCGAGCACCATCGGGATCCTTCCTGGAAAGCCGCTCGGCGGTGGCGTCGAGCTGGGCCAGCTGGGACGGCAATTGCGCATCGGCCTGGGCGAGCAGGGCGCCGCGGGTGGCATCGTCCATGATGTCGAGGTTGGCCACCACGTACGGCGTGTCCGCCGGTACGAAAGCCAGGGGTGCATTCTTGTCCTTGTGCCCGCAGGCCGCCAGCATGACGCCGGCGAAACCCAGCGCGATGTACCGCGTCGTCGATCGCATGTTGATCCCCAGTGTGGTGAATGGTGCGCTGGCCATTATGCCCGCTTGCCCAGGGCGGTGGCATGGCCGATGGCGGGCAGTCGCCGGCCCCATGGGGCAGCGGATGGCTCAGCGGGCCAGCACTTCGTTGAGTACGGCCATGCGCACGAACACGCCATTGCCGACCTGTTCGAGGATGCGCGACTGCGCGCCGTCGGCCACGTCCGAGGCAATCTCGATGCCGCGGTTGATCGGGCCCGGGTGCATCACCAGGCAACCGGGGGCGGCCAGGGCCAGCCGTCGCCGATCCAGCCCGTAGTGGGCGAAATATGCCGCCTCGTCCGGCAGCTCGATGCTGGCCATGCGCTCCTTCTGCAGGCGCAGCATGATCACCGCGTCGACACCGTCGATGGCCTGGTCGAAATTGTCGAAGCGGCGAGCTTGCGGCGCTTCGTCCGCCGGCGGCATCAGTTCGGCCGGTCCACACAAGCGGATTTCCTTCACACCCAGCGCGGTGAACGCGTTGATGTCCGAACGGGCCACACGCGAGTGCTTGATGTCGCCGCAGATGAGTACGCTGAGGTTCTCGAAATCCGGTCGGTGCTGGCGGATCGTCAGCGCATCCAGCAAGCCCTGGGTGGGGTGCGCGTGGTTGCCGTCGCCGGCGTTGATCACGGATACCCCGCTCATCGCGTGTTGCACCAGCATCTCCGGCGTGCCCGATTGCTTGTGGCGCACGATGATGGCGTCCAGGTGCATCGCTTCGAGCGTGTGCAGGGTGTCGAACAGCTCCTCGCCCTTGCTGGTGGAGGACAGCCCGATGTCGAAGTTGATCACGTCGGCGCCCAGCCGCCGCGCGGCCAGCTCGAACGAGGTGCGGGTGCGCGTGGACGGCTCGAAGAACAGGTTCAGCACGGTGCGCCCGGCCAGCACGTCGAGCTTGCGGGTGCCGTGCGCGCAGGCGTCGCGCAGGGACTCGGCGCGATCGAGCAGGCGCTCGATCGTCTCGCGCGGCAGGTTTTCCAGGGTGGTCAGGTGGCGCAGGCGAGGGCTCATGGCGGCGGGTCTGGAAGTGGTAAGGGAGAAAGTCTGTTCAGTGGCCGGGGGTTTCGGCCGCTGGCGCGTCGGCGCCGCCGAGCCAGCGCTCGAGGATGACC
>DATCUT010000113.1:0-55389 GCA_036561785.1 Rhodanobacter sp. | reverse complement strand
GAGTGGCTGCTGGAGCGGATCGACGCGCTGTTTTTCGCCGACCCGCGCGACGACGCCGAGCAGAACGCACTCGACGCCCTGCGCCGGCTCGTCGCCGGCCTCGCCAGCCAGGCCGCCGAGGCCGACATCCACGCACCGTTGCCATGGAGCGTGGTGCGCGAAGCGCTGCGCGGGGCGCTCGATGCGGTGCCGGAGCGCCAGGCCTTCCTGCTCGGCGGGGTGACCTTCTGCGGGCTGGTGCCGCAACGCTCGATCCCGTTCCGCGTGGTCTGCCTGCTCGGCATGAACGAGGGCGAGTTCCCGCGCCCCGGCAACGACGCCGGCCTCAACAAGATCCTCGGCCAGCCGCGCCGCGGCGACCGTGACACCCGCAGCGAGGATCGTTATCTGTTCCTGGAAGCGCTGATGTCGGCGCGCGACGTGCTGCACATCAGCTACGTCGGCGAAGGCGTGCGCGACGGCAAGCCGCGCAATCCCGCCGCGCCGCTGGCCGAGTTGCTGCAGTTCCTCGACGAGCAGCACGCCATCGCCGACGACGACAAGGCCGAACGGCCATGGCGCATCCGCCATCCGCTGCAGCCGTTCGACGCGCGCTACTACGAGCGCGATGCCGAAGGCCAACCCCGGCACGATCCGCGGCTGTTCTCGTACGACCCGGCGTTTCTCGCCGCGCCCACGGTGGACGACGGCCAGCGCTTCATCACGCCCGCACCGGCCGCCACGAAAATCCTGCCCACCGGTGGCGAGATCGCGCTGGCTGCACTCAAGCGCTACTGGCGCGATCCTGCCCGGGATGCACTGCTGCGCGGTCACGGCATCAGTCTGCAGGCATTGGACAACGCCGGCTGGCCCGATCGCGAACCGCTGGAGACCGGGCTCGACCGCATCGAGCGCGTCGATCACCGGCTGCTGTTCGAGGCGCTCGCCGCCGGTCACCGCGAATTGCCCAACGAACCACCCGCCTGGCTGGCCCACTCCGGCATGCTCGCCGGCGGCGCGATAGGCGGGCAGACCTACGCGCAGTTGCGCGACTCGCTGCATCCCCTGCTCGACGGTGCGCACAGGCTGTTTGCCGACGGCCGGGCGCAGCCCGCGGCACAGGCGGTCGACCTGGATCTCGGCGATGGCCTGCGCCTGACCGGCGTGGTCGACCGGGTATTCCACGGCGTCGACGGTCCCCTGCTGTTCGACGCGCAACCCTCGCGCGCCGCGGGGCTGAAGGACATCCTCGCCTTCTACATCGACTGGGCCGCACTGCAGCTGACCCGCGCCGACGCCGTGCACGGCGAGTACCTGGAGCCCACGTCCAACAACAGGAAGTCGCGCAGCGCGGGGCTGCTCGCCCCCGTGCTGGCGCAGGATGCCGCGCAACTGCGTCTCGGACTGCGCCGCCTGATCGAGGCGTACCTGTCTGCCGAACAGCAACCGCTGCTGTTCTTCCCGCGCACCGCGCAGGCCTATGCCGCCAGCGCGCCGCAAGAGCGCCTCGCCAAGGCCGCCGCCGCATGGGAAGGCGACGATTTCAACGGCGGCGAACGCGACTACGCGCCCGGCTACGCGGCCCTGCTGAGCCGCGGACTGGAACTGTTCGACGAAGCCGGCCCTGCCCATCGCGCCTTCGTCGCCGCCACCGAACTGGTCTGTGACGTGCTCGATCCGGAGCGCACAAAGCTCCTGAAGGAACCCCACCCATGAACTCCCCTGTAGGAGCGCACCCTGTGCGCGATGCTCTTGCTGCTGATGGAAGGCGGGCGATGCCCGCCGTTCGCGCACAGGGTGCGCTCCTACAACGGCATCTCGCCCCATGACCGACGCCACCACCCTGCCCGCACTCGACTGGCGCGAGATACCGCTGCACGGGCGCATCCTGATCGAGGCCAGCGCCGGCACCGGCAAGACCTGGAACATCGGCGTGATCTACCTGCGCCTGCTGCTCGAACGCGAGCTGCGCGTGGAGCAGATCCTGGTGACCACCTTCACCGATGCCGCCGCGCAGGAATTGCGCGAGCGCCTGCGCCGGCGCCTGGTCGAGGCCGAGCGGCTGCTCGCATCCGCATCCATCGACGCGGCCAGCGACGATCCACTGGAAAGCTGGCTGGCCGCACTGTGTCCCGACGAAGACCGCACCCGCCGCGCGCTGCGCCGGATCCAGCTCGCCCGCAGCGACCTCGACCGCGCGCCGGTCTCCACCATCCACGCGCTGTGCCAGCGCATCCAGCGCGACTATCCGCTGGAAAGCGGCGCCGCATTCGCCAACGACAAGCTGTTCGACGAGCAGCAGCTGATGCGCGAATGCGTGGAGGATTTCTGGCGCCGCCGCTATCTCGTCGGCAGCGTCGATCCGCGCGAAGCCGAGCTGCTGCTGAAGGACGGCCCGGAAGGCCTGCTGCGCGATCTCGGCGGGCTGGCGAACAGCGCCGACGCACGGATCGAGGCCGGCGGCCTGGCCGAACTCGAACGCCGGCTGGCCGCGCTGCACACGCCGGAAAACGTCGCCGAATTGCAGCGACTGGCTAGCGACAAGACGCTCTACGCACCGCGCAAGAGCGCACTTTCCACGCGACTCGACCGCATCGCCACCGCATTGCGCGACGCCAGTGCCTCCCAGCACCGTCATTCCAGCGAAAGCTGGAATCCAGCGCCTCCGCACTTCAACGGCCCAGAGTCACTGGATCCCGGCTTTCGCCGGGATGACGAGCCCGGAGCCGGGCCATTCGAGATGCCCGACAATAGCGCAGCCCTCGAAGAGTCACTGAAAGACGCCCTAGACAGCACCTTCGAAACTGACAAGGTACTCGACCAGGAGGCCCCCGCCAGCGCCGGCACCCTGAACGCCCACCCTCTGATCGAGGCCCTACAGGCGCTACGCCCGCTGCTGCAGTTGCGCACCACCTTCACTCGTGGCGCGGTACTGGCCGCGGCGGCGCAGACTTGCCGCGAAGAGATGCCGCGACGCGCGCGCCAGCGCCACGTCGTGACGTTCTCGATGCTGATCGACGCGGTATACCAGCGGCTCTGCGGCGAGTCGTCCGACGAGGTGCTGGCCGACCGTCTGTACGAAGCCTTCCCGGTGGCGCTGATCGACGAGTTCCAGGACACCGACCAGCGCCAGTTCGCGATCTTCGAGCGGATCTATCGCGGACGCGGCACGTTGGTGATGATCGGCGACCCCAAGCAGGCCATCTACAGTTTCCGCGGCGGCGACATCGCCGCCTACCTGCGCGCCAGCGAACAGGCCGGCCAGCGCTTTTCGTTGGGCACCAACCATCGTTCCAGTCGCGCCCTGGTCGAGGCCCTGAACGCCTGGTACGCCCACACCGAAGGCGGTTTCGGCCAGCCGCAGATCCGCTACCAGCAGGTCGCACCGGCCGGCAAGGCGGACGAGAAACCGTATGTCGTCGGCGGTGAAACCGTGGCACGGCCCCTGGTGATCCACCCGTTTCGCGGCGACGCGGTCGACCGGAAGGGCAATCCGCTGAAGGCGCTCGGCGAACTCGAAGCGCTGGCGCTGGACGACTGTGCCAACCGCATCGCCGAACTGCTCAACGACCCGCAACAGCAGATCGGCGGCCAGCAGGTGACCCCGGGGGACATCGCGGTGCTGCTGTCCACCAACAACCAGATCGTGGCGCTGCGCACGCGGCTGGTCGCGCGCGGCGTGCCCTGCGTGGGCAGCGGCCGCGGCAACATCTTCGCCGGCGAGGTCGCGCGCGAGCTGGAGCTGATCCTGTACGCCGTGCTGCACCCCGACGACGACCAGGCCGTACGCGGCGCGCTGGCCACCCGTCTGCTCGGCGCCACGCTGGAACAATTCCGCGCCTGGCAGGATCAGCCCGCCGCGTTCGAGCGCGAGCTGGAGCGCTTCGAGGCATGGCGCGACCTGGTACGCAGCCGCGGTGTGCTGGCGCTGATCGAGGTATTGCTGGCCATTCGCGCCACCGCCTTGCTGGCGCTGCCCGAAGGCGAGCGCGTGCTCACCGACCTGCGCCACCTGGGCGAACTGCTGGCCGCGGAAGAGGCCGCCCGACAAGGACTGGACGGGCTGTTCGCGTGGCTGCTCGAAATGCGCCAGGAAGGCGGCGACGGCGATGCCGAAGCCGCCGACGAACGCCAGCTGCGCATCGAAAGCGATGCGCGCCGGGTGCAACTGCTCACCATCCACGCCAGCAAGGGGCTGGAATTTCCGATCGTGTTCCTGCCGCTGGTGTGGCGCATCGGTGATCGCACCGGCGTACGTTCGCCGAAGCTGTTGCGCCACCACGACGCCAGCGGTCAACGCTGCGTCGACCTCGGCTCGGTGGATTTCATCGAGCATCGCGGCCGGCACTTCCGCGAGGAACTGGAAGAGCGCCTGCGCCTGCTCTACGTCGCCCTGACCCGTGCCGTGCACGCGGTGCACGTGTACTGGGTCGATCGCGGCCCGCTGCCGGCTGGCGATGCGCATGCCTGGGAATGGGCGGCGATCGACCTGCTGATCCGGCAGGCCCAGCAACGCCTGGAGCTGATCGAAGGCGAAGCCTCGCTGGAGGCGATGGCCGCGACGCTCGGCGGCATGCAATTGTCCGCACCGTTCGCCGACGTTTTCATCGGCTATCAACCGCCGGCCGAAACAGCCTCGCCGCGGGCCACGCAAGCACCGCTGCCGCACCTGCGGCCCTACCAGTGGCTGCACAGTTTCAGCGGCCTGACCCGATACGCAGCCGCCGCCGTGGTGATCGACGATCGCGACGCCAGCGACGAAACCGGCCAGCAAGAACCCGCAGCCGGCGTCGATGAATCTGCCGAGGACAGCCGCCTGCTGAGCCTGTACCCGCTGCGCGGCCCGCGTTTCGGCGACGCCGTGCATCACGTGTTCGAACTGGCCCAGCCCGGTCCGGTCTGGCCAGGGCAGCGCCAGCTGCTGCACCGGCAGCTGGCCGCACAGGCGGTCAAGGCCCACAACGTGACGCCGGACGAAGCGCTGGAACGGGTCGGCCGGATGATCGACCGCGCGCGCCAGGCCGACCTCGGCAACGGCCTGCGCCTGTGCGACATCGCCCCCGGGCAGCGCATCGTCGAGTTCGAATTCCAGTTCCCCGTGCACCAGGTTCAGCTGGCGCGGCTACGCCAGCTGTGCGCCGCGCACGGGCAGGCCGACGTCGTGCCGGCCAGCCTCGACGCCAGCACGCTCAACGGCATGCTCACCGGCTTCGCCGACCTGATCATCGAATGGAATGGCCGCTTCCACGTGCTCGACTACAAGACCAACTGGCTTGGCGCACGGCTGCGCGACTACCAGGGAAGCTCGCTCGACGCCGCGATGGCCGAGCATCATTACCCGCTGCAGGCATTGCTCTACACGGTGGCCCTGCACCGCTATCTGCGCCAGCGCATGGACGGCTATACGGCTGAACGCCAGCTCGGCGAAAGCTGGTACCTGTTCGTGCGCGCGATCGGCCTGGCACCGGGGCATGGCGTATGGTGCCACCGTTGGCCCGTGGCACTGATCGAGGCGCTGGACGACGCCTTCGCCGGCACGCAGGAGGCCGCCGCATGAACCACCCGCACGACCATCTCGCCGGGACCGACGAGCGCGCGATCGACCAGACCCTGGCGCAATGGGTACTCCGGCGTACCGGCTCCGCCCTGCTCGCCGCCGCCACGCGCGCGGCCAGCAACGCCGAAGGCCACGGCCATTCCTGCGCGTGGCTGGACGATCCGCAGGCCGATGCCGGCTTCGACACCGATGCGCTGCAGGCCTTGCGCCAGCACGCATGGGTCGGCGACGGCTCGCACTTCACCCCGTTCGTGCTCGATGCGCAGAATCGCTTCTACCTGTGGCGCAACTGGCAGCATGAATCGAAACTGGCCGCCGCGATCCTGCAGCGCTGCGCACAACGCACGCTGCCGATTCCCGCCGCCACCCTGGCCGAAGACCTGGACGCGCTGTTCGCCGGCATGCCGCACGGCCCCACCGACTGGCAGCGCGCCGCCGCAGCCGCCGTGCCCGGTGCGCGCTTCTTCGTGCTTACCGGTGGACCCGGTACCGGCAAGACCACCACCGTCGTACGTATGCTGCTGATGCTGCTGCACCACGCGCAGGCCTGTGGCCTGCCGGCGCAACCGTCCATCGCGCTGGCCGCGCCCACCGGCAAGGCCGCGCAGCGCCTGGTGCAGGCCATCGCCAAGGGCAAGGCCGAGTTGCAAAGTGCGCTGGACCCCGTAGGAGCGCACTCCGTGCGCGATGCTCTTGATCACGCCACCGAAAAGCATCGCGCACAGGGTGCGCTCCTACAGCAGATCCCGCACGCCGACGCGCGCACGCTGCATCGCCTGCTTGGCTACCGGCCGATGGACAACAGCTTCAGCCGCGGCCCGCGCGACCCGCTGGCCGAGGACATCGTGGTGGTCGACGAGGCCTCGATGGTGGATCTGGCCATGATGCGTCAGCTGCTGGAAGCGCTGCGCCCCGACGCAGTGCTGATCCTGCTCGGCGATCCGGGCCAGCTCGCCTCGGTCGATGCCGGCTCGGTGCTGGCCGACATCGTCGCCAGCGCGCCGCAGAACCAATTGCCGCCGCCGCTGGCCGGCCTGCTCGCGCCGCTGCTGCAACACACCCCATCCGCCACCACGGCCAACGCCGCGCTGGCCGGACAGGTACTCACCCTCACCCATGCCTGGCGCGCAGGCAGCGGGCTGCAGCGCGGCATCGAGGCACTGCGCAACACACCTGACCCGGCCTGGCTGGACACGTTGCTGCGCGAGCGGGCGGACGGCGACCTGCACCTGCGCCACTGCCCCAACCCGCATGCCCTGCGCGCCTGCGTCGACGGCTGGATCGAACGCCACGCCGACCTGCTGCAATCGCTGCTGACGCCAGCCACGGACGCGGCCGAGGCGCTGCAGCGACTGCGCCAGTTGCAGATCCTGTGCGCGTTGCGCGATGGCCCGTTCGGCGCGCAAGGTCTCAACGACCTGATCATGCGCCGGCTTGCCATCCGTTTCGGCATCGACGGCAGCCGCGCCTGGTACCACGGCCGCCCCGTCATCATCACCCGCAACGACTACGCCCGCGGCCTGTTCAACGGTGACGTCGGCATCGCACTGGAAGGCGCGGAAGGGTTGCGCGTGTGGTTCGAACTCAGCGACCGCGACAGCAACGCCGGCCTGCGCAGCTACTCGCCACGCGCCCTGCCCGCCCACGAAAGCGCCTGGGCGATCACCATCCACCGCAGCCAGGGCTCGGAATACCACGACGTGGCCGTGCTGCTGCCACCCGAACCAGACAACCGCGTACTCACCCGCGAACTGGTCTACACCGCCATCTCGCGCGCCCGGACCCACGCCGAAATCTGGACCACCGACGACTCGCTGCGCGCCGCACTCGCCCGCCCGATCCGCCGCCAGGGCGGTCTGCGCGAACGGCTACAGTCACCATAAACGCAGCAAAGCTGCGGCATTCCTGGGTACCTGCACCCAAACTCTCTCCCCCGCTTGTCCCAAAGAGACTTTCTTCGGTTGCAGGGAGGGGTTGGGGTGGGGTTCGCTTTCGATCTTCCGCCAGTCCAGCGCGGAAGACCTCACGGCATCACCAGCAACCAGCCACACCAGCGGAACCGGTGACATCACGCTTGCCGGTCTGGTCGAGCGAGAGCGTGCCGCACTTGGCGTCGCGGGTCAGCTGCGCACCGGTCGGCGCGGCCGTCAGCTTGTACTTCGACACGCTCAGCGAGGAGGACGGCAGGTCGTAGTTGTAGTTGGCGCCGGTGCGCTGGGCGCTGGCGCAATCCAGCCCCGGCAACGCCGCTCCCTTGTAGCTGAGGTTGGTGGTGTAGTAGCGCTCCATGTAGTTGGCGTGCTCCGACAGGCAGCCTTCCGCTGCCACGCGCTTGGTCTTGGTGATGTAGTTGGTGTAAGTGGGCAAGGCGATCGCGGCAAGGATCGCGATGACCGCCACCACGATCATCAGCTCGATCAGGGTAAAGCCGGCACTGCGGCGCATGCGCGTGGTCGTCATCGCGCCACGTTCAACCGGTGAGAATCGTTTCATCATTCCATTCCTTTACTGGCTGATCAGTTCGCGCCACGAAACCCGCTGGATGCTGCCGGTCGAGCCTGATGTAGTGATGCTGCTGTTCGAGCCGTTGTCAAAACTCACCAGCATGCTGCCGCCCACGAAGATCGGGTTGTTGGGCAGCGAGCTGAAGCCGATGCCGGCCGCCGGGTAGCTCTTGCCGTTCACGGTAACCGTGTCGGATGCATTCACCAGGCCATCGCCGTTGACGTCGAAGAAGTTGTCAGACGGATTGGTGCCGGTGAACGGGTTGATCGCCATGATCCAGCCGCTGCCGGACGGGTTGCACACATCGGCGGCCTGCGGAATCCGCGTGGTGCCCAGCAGCAGGTTGCCCTGGAACTGGTTGGAGGTCACGATCCGCTCACCCTGGGACACGAGGGCGCCACCCGTGCCGGTCGGCGACAGCAGGTCCATGTACCAGCCCGACTTGCCCGTCATGTCAGACGAGGTCGGCGTTGGCGTCACTGCCCGCGCCGGCGACACCGGAGGCGTCGCGCTGGGATCGCCGGCCGTCTCCGCCACGATGGCGCGCTGCACGAGGTTGGCGGTGCGGGTCATGGTCGAGGCGATCACCGGGCTGTTGGTGGCATTGGTGGTCTGCACGATCAGGCCGTACCAGCTCTGGGTGGCCGTATTGCTGAGGTCGGTCGTGCTCAGGTACTGGCCGGTGCCGAAGAACACCCAAGTATTGCCGTTCGCCGGATCCTTGCCCACCAACATGCCACCCGTGATGGGCTGCAAGTTGCTGGAACTGTCCTTGGCCACGAACTGCAGGCTGCCGGTGCTGCTCGGCGTGCTGGTACTCGTGCCGCTGCCGGTGTTGAGCGTGAACGACCACACGTTGCCGTGAAGGTCGCCGGCATAGGCCAGCGTGCTGACGCCGGTGCCTGACGGATCCATCCACACGCCCGGGGCGGCCAGGCCATTGTCGGCGGTGATGTCGGTGGTCGCATGCACGCTGAGTGCACCCGTGCCGAGATCGAACTGCAGCAAGGCCGACACGCCTGCCGCGCTGTTGTAGCCGTTGCCCATCAGTACCGACCAGGTACTGTCCGCGGTCTGCGCAATCACCGGCTTGCCGGACATCTGGCCGATGTAGTTGCTGTTGGTCTTACTATCGCCGGCGGAACGTTCCCACAGGAACGTGATCGCCGTCGGGTCGGTGATGTCGAAGGCATAGACCGCCTTGGCCAAGCCGCGGCCGGTGGTGCCCACCAGCACGGTCTTCCACGCGCTGCCCAAGTAGACATCCGCCACCGTCAGTTCGCCGTCGTTGAAATACTGGTGCGCTGCGCTTGTCGTGGTGCCGTAGTCGGGGCTGGACAGCTGACTGAGGCCAATCAGCCCACCGGCATTGCCCGCGGTGAGTACGGCGCCCGGAATGTAGGCGAACTTTTCCGCGCCGGTGGTGGCGTCGAAACCGTGCAGCATGCCGTCGTTGGCGGCGACATAGATCAACCCGGCACGCGAGGCAGCCGTGCTGGGCACGAAATTCCCCTTGTTGTCGGTCGTGCCGCTGGCATAGACCAGATACGACGAGGAGCCCGTGAACGTCTGGTTGGCGAACAGGTTCGGGTCGGGCGCTCCCACGTAGACCGGCTGCGAGTCGACGATGTCGCCCAGCGGCGTGTCGCGGTTGCGGTAGGTGCCGCCGGTATTCTTCTGCTCCAGCGTGGCATCGCCGCGTAGATAATTGACCATGTTTGCCTGGGTGGCAGCGGCACTGCCCAGCGCACCGAGTTGCGCGGAAGACAGCGCGGGCGGCGTACTGCCGGTGCCGTTCTGGAACACCACGTATGGGGAAGCCTTCCCGGTTGCCGTGGGGTTGTAAGTCCAGATGTTCCGGCTGGCTGCCGCCGGCAGCGAACCTACCGCTGTCCAGGTCGGCGTCACGGCGATCGCCCCGGTGTTGGGGTCCACAGCCAAGGCCTTCAGGTCGCCCTTCCACTTGGCGGTGTAGTAGTTGGCCTGGTACGCCACCGTGCCGGTCTTCAGCTGGGTGGAGTTGGCCGCCAGGCTGGCGCCGGTGCCCACGCGTTCGGAGGCGCGCTTAAGCGCATCTTTCATGCCGCTGGCGAACGCTTCAGGGCTGGTGGCGGAATAGAAGCCGCCGTGGCCGTCGACAGCGGCATGAGCGAGGTCGGCAATATTGTTCTGGCTGTCCGAACTGGGGGTCGGCCAAGCGAAATTGGTAATCGCAGTGCCGCCATTGGCCCACTTGAAAATCTGATCGACCATCGTGCCGCTTGGCGTTATCCCAGTTGGTGCAAAGCCCATGCCCAAGGTAAATGTGGTCATGTGCTGCCAGAAAGCAGGGTCTTCCGTGCTGGTCGGCACTTCGTTGGGTGTGCTGCTGCGCAGGTCGGTCACCCAGTATTTCATCGCGACATCGGCGAGTGTGTTCGACGTACCGTCCGAATATGGGGCAGCAGGCGTGTAGGTATAGGTCTGGCTATTGCTACCGCTTAGCGTTGCCTTGGTGTTGTCCACATTGCCGATACTGCTGGGTGTGTCGCCATTCCAGAAGCCGTCGGTTGTAAGAATACTGTACGACTGCCGGCAGGCAAGTTCGGTATTGGTACCGCTGACATACCCGGACTCACCATTCAGAGTCAGCCAAGGTTGCTGGGTACCGTAATATTTACCTACGGCATTCAACGCACCACGTAGTGGCGTATACCCCTTCGGCGAGGCACCCACCAGCCAATTCCACAATTTGCTTTTCTGCGTTCCAGATGTGCCATCACCAAATGGCTTTACCACTGCAAGGCCGGTTTGATAGGTATTACCCTGTGCACTGGTACTAAAGGCATAATAATCGTCGCCCAAAGAACTCTTGCTTGTATTGCTTCCATCAATAGAGCCAAAGCCCACGCGAAAATTCGAGTCCACCGTAGAGAACGCATTCATTACGCCGCTTTTGGCCATCAACATGCGTGTACGATAATAGGAAAACCAATTGGCCACGTTCTGCTGGGTAGCCACACTATCATCGCAAACGGCTTTATTGGCCGTTGAAAGAAGAGCACAGTCTCCTGTTTTCCCAACATAATGCTGAACGTTACTGGAACCCGTAGCATAAGTGAAGAAATATACGTTCGAAGAGGATATCGTAAATCTACTATAAAAGTTGACCTTATCCCCCGTATATTTCGTTATATCCGTTGTACTTGTATCTCGAAAGCCGTCCTTGTAGGCGCTTGTCAGCCCTGGTGAAGATGGATACAAAGTGCCATCCGCCTTGGGTGGCGGTGAATAGGCGACTGCAGGATTGTAGTAAATGCCATTGATACTCGAGTTACGGTAACCATTAGTACTGGTATCCGTCAGCTTATCCGGCATGTAGTCGCTATCCATCGATCCCGAATCGTCCAGCATCAGCACGATATTCGGTGGCAGCGGCTTCTGGATGATCAGTGGCACCTGGTCGACGGGGACAGCAGCCAGCGCCGGCGAGAAGGCGACGCCCAGCACCCACACGGACAGGCCGGCCGACATCACCCTGCCGAGGAAGCGGCTGGGCTTGTGGTGCAGGCGGGAGATGGTGTTCATGGCGATTCCGCTCCTGGGTGATGCAGCATGGGTCGGCCCATGCGATCTGTCTGTTTGTCCGTGCCTTGGCGGTCAACGCTGCTTGATCATCGCCTGCAGCGTGACCACGGCGCGATCGCCGACCACGGCGGGGTCGCCGCTGCGTGCGGTGATGCGGTAGTACACCGCCGTGGTGGATGTCCCCTGCGCGCCGTAGTTCTGCGAGTTGGCGCTCTGGTTGAAGCCGGTGCTGGAACTGGTATCCACCCAGTTGCCCATGTTCTCCACCACGTACTGCGGCTGGCCGGCGGCAACGCCGCTGACCGTGAACTGCCCTGCCGCGGTGCCGGTAGCCACCGTCTGGATCTTGCCGGTCGGAAAGCCGAGATCGGTGAACGGATTGCCCAGGCACACCACGCTGGCCGCCTGGCAGTTGCGGGCGATGATGCCGGGATTGGTGCTGACCAGCGCGGCCGCGGCGCGCATGGCCGCCTCGGCGCTCTGGAAGGCGACCTGCCGGTCGTACAGGTTGCTCGCCATCTTCTGCTGCATGATGGTGCCACGTACGGCGGCCAGTCCGACCAGCGTGATCACCACCAGCAGGATCAGCGCGACCACCAGCGCCACGCCACGCTGGTCGGCACGGCGCGACGGCGAAAAGCCGCCACGGCAGCATGGCTTCGTCGCAAACATGGATGAGGATGCAAGAGCACGGTTCATGTCATTTCACCCGGTTGCGCACAGTGGTGGTCGCGGTGAAGGTACGCACCAGCGGCTTGACGTCGGTGCCGGCACGCTGGTCGGCGCTCTGCAGCGTCAGCGTGACCTGTACGGCATCGACCACGGCCCAGTTGCCGATCAAGCTGGCAGTCACGAACGAGGCGCTGCCCTTCGCGTGGTAGTTGATGGCCATGCCGGTAACGTCACGCACCATTTCCTGCGCAGGCCCAAGGCCCACGTTTCCGCTGGTGGGATCAGTGGCTATCGCGACCCGATACAGGGAGCGCCCCCCCTTGACCGGGTTGTTGCCGATGTACCAGTCAGCGGCGCCCAGCTTGGCGATCTGCGAGTTGGAGCCAAACTGGTAGAGATTGCCGTTGGTGCTGCTGCAGTCGCTGGGGTAGCCCAGGCCTTTCGAGCAGTTGCCCGGGCTGACCGCGTTACCGGTGTTGTGCACGAAGGTGACGGTGTTGTTGTTGTAGTTGCTGATCTGCACCATCACCGCATGGTCGGGATCGCACACGATGACGATGTCGCCGGATTGCAGATCAGTGGTCTTGTCGTTGAGCTTGAAGTTCGCCGCCGGTTCCTTGTCTTCCGCCACGCTCAGGCCCGCGTCAATGGCGCCGAGTACCTGCAGCGAATCGGTATTGCTGACCCGCTGGCCCACACCGGTACCGAAGACGCTTCCCGTCGCCGGGTCACCCTGATTGCCGCTATACCCGCGCAGGGCATTGGCCCAGTTGGCCCACCAGTCGGTACCGCTGTTGTTGAGCACGTTGGCCATGCGGCCATCGTTGTTGCAGGGATTGAGCCCGGCGTTGCGGATGTCGCGCGCCATCAACTCGAACGCGATACGCGAGCTGTCCTGCACGTCGCCGAGCGCCTGATTGGTGCGGTAGGTGCGCTGGTTGGCCAGGAATACGCTGGCCACGCCGGCGATCACGATCAGGCCCAGCAGCATCGCGACCATCAGCTCGATCAGGGTGAAGCCAGCCAGCGGCTTCATCGACTTGCGCATGCGACGGGCTGCGCCACCGCGGATCATGGAATGACTGCTCATAGCATGGCCCTGGTGACGACTTGCTGTTGGTTGGTGCCGCCTACGCCCGCCCTGCTGTCGTCGAACGTGATGGTGACGGTACAGTCGGCGCTGGCCGTGCCGACGGCCGTACAGGCGATGCTGCCGGTGGTGCTGGCGACTGCGCCCAGGCTCTTGTTGCCGAGCCCCTGGCTGCACCACTGGTTGAGCTGGGCGCTGGCCAGGGAACCGCTTGCCGCGGGGCAGGCGTTGGCTGCAATCGGCGTGGACGTGTTGTAGTCGCCGTTGCGGGCACCACCGATGTCCGCCCGCATCGCATCCAGGATCGAATAGCTGGCGACCGTGACCATGCTGCGCGCCATCGCACTGTTGTTGGTGGAAAGCGACATGGCCTGCAGCGCGGCGATGCCGAGGAAGGCGATGGAAAGCACCAGCACGGCCACCAGCACCTCGATCAGGCCGACGCCGGACTGGGCACGCAGGCAGACGACTCGCCGCGCAGCCCGGTGCGCGCCAGCCCGCGACGCGGCCGAAACAGGAAAGTTCATCATGGGCAGGCTCCCGAACTGGGGGTGGACACGAGGATCGAGCCGGCCGTCATCGTGATCAGGCGATGGTTGTTGGTGCTCATCTGGCTGGTGCAGATATCCGCGACCGTGCCGCTATAGGGACTCGTGGTACCGACGGCCTGCCCCAGCCCCTGTCCGCCGAAGCGGATCGCCTTCACGTTGCCGGACAACTGCACGGCCCCGGTGATGCCGACCGTGCCGGCCAGTACCTGGGAAGGCGTGGCACCAGCCATGGCGTAGACCGCGCCGACCTCGGTACCACACTTGGTGCCCAACGCATCGGTCGTGGTGTTGACGCTGGCCGAATTGCTGCACAGCTGGGTATTCGCGTTGCGCTTGACCGCTTCCATCCGCGCCACGTGGATCGCGTTGATGATGTCGTTGGCTGTGGTGTTGAGCTTGTTGGAAAGCGTGAGGCTCTTGAAGCTCGGCACCGCAATCATGATCAGCACCAGGGCCACGGCCATGGTGATCATCAGCTCGACCAGGGTGAAGCCGCGCTCGTGCCGCCGCGCCGCAATCCGTACTGATCCGCACTCCAGCGAGCAACCGCCGGCATTCCGCGGCTGGCGCACTTCGATCAACGAGACGCCTCGCTGACGCGACAAGACTTGCATGGAATTCTCCCTGATACCCCTGCAGCCACTGTACCTATCGGCCCCGCCCCGGCCAGCCCTCAGCCGACCAGCGGTAGGAATTGCCCGACAAGCGGCTGGTGGCGGCGACAGAAAGGTGATCGGTATCACGCGCGGTCGGCCAGGGTGACGGCGATCGCATCACGGCCATTCCCGGATCGCTACGGGGCCGCCTCGACCCGGTTCCTGCCGTTGTCCTTGGCGTGGTACAGCGCCGCGTCCGCGCGCCGCACCAGGGAAGCGGCACCCGTATCGGCGTGCCTCAACTGGGCGACGCCGAGGCTGACCGATAGCTGCAGTTCGACGCCGGCGACCGTCGGCCGCGCGGCAGCCACGTTGGCGCGCAGGCGCTCGGCCACCTGCAGGCCATCCTCGAGATCGGTGTCCGGCAGCACGACCAGGAACTCCTCGCCGCCCATGCGACCGAGCCGATCGAACTGACGCAGCGCACCCAGGCAGGCCTGGACGATCTGCTCCAGCACCTGGTCGCCAACCGGATGACCATGGCTGTCGTTGACGCGCTTGAAGTGGTCGATGTCGAGCATGATCACGGCCAGCCCGCGATGGGCACGACGGGCCTCGTCGATGGCCATGTGCAGCATGTGTTCGATATGACGGCGATTGGAGATGCCGGTCAGCGGATCGGTGAGTGCCAGCCGGTGCAGGTGACGGCTCTGGCGCCATTGTCGCCATGCCAGCCACAGCATCAGCAACAGCAACACGCCGGCGAGCAGGATGGCCAGACGCTGCCAGCTGCGAACGCGCTCCAGCGCGGCCAGTTGCTGCTCCCTGAGCGCCTGGTCGGCGGCCAGCTTGCGGTTCTCCAGCTCACGCCGTTCGGTATCGAACTGGTAGCTCATCAGCGTGGTGATCTGGGTCTTGGCCATGCGCGCCAGTGCGGCATCGGCCTTCATCTTGAGCTTGAGATCGGCCAGTGCAGCAGCAGGCTTGCCCAACGCCTCCTGGTTCTTCGAACGCTCTTCGTACAGTTCGGCCAGGTAACGCATGTTGTTGCTGTGCCTGACGTTCGCCTCGGCAATGTCGAACTCGCGCGCGGCCAGCTCCTGCTGGCCCAGACCCGCGTGGGCCTCAGCCGACTGCAGGGCCAGCATGTCGGTGTTGGACTTATCCGAGACGGCCTGGAATTCCCTGGCGGCGTGCTCCAGATACTGCAGTGCCTCGGCGTACTGGTGCCGCGCATTGCTGCTCTCTGCCAATGCCAGCAGAGCGGATCCCACGCTTTGCCGCGAGCCGGTTTCACGCGCCAACGCCAGGGCTTGCTGCAGGGGCGCGACGGCGGCCGCGGCATCGCCCCGTTCGGTCGCCAGAAACCCCATCTGCATGTTGACCACCATCTGTTCCTGCTTGTCCTGCTTGCGCTGCGCAAAGACCATCGACTGCTGCAGGTAGTCGCCGGCCTTGTCGTACTCCCCCAACCGTCGGTAGATGGTGGCGATGCTGATGAGGTTGGATTGTGCGGCCGTCGTATTGCCCACGGTTTCATAGAGGCGCTGCGCTTCCAGGAAATCGAACAGCGCCTTCGCCTGCTCGCCCAGCAACGACTGGGCACTGCCGCGCCAGGTCAGTCCGTCGGCGATCAGGCGGCCGTTCTCCAGACGCCGGGCAATCCGGATGCCCTCCTCATAAGCTGGCAGCGCGTCGCGCTCCGTGGTGACCCGACCCTGGTAAAGGCCACGGCAAATCTGGAAGTTGGCCTCCGCTTCCAGGTCACCCGCCTGGCGGGCCTGTTCGATGCCGCGGCCTGCATAGGCGTAGCCGCCGTTGGCGTCATTGTCGAACGCCAGGAAGCAGTACATGTATTCGTACCGGCGCCGCCGGTAGGCATCATTGGACGGCAGCAGGGCACGCAGGCGATCGAGGGTGTGGTCGACGGACGCCTGGCTGTTGAGGGCCACTTCACCGTTGTCCAGTTGCCGGATGAGCTGGTCGAACGCCACCGTGTCGCGCACCGATGCCTGCGCTGCCGGTTCGGCATACGCACACGGCGTCGCCGCCAACAGCAACGCCAGCAAACCTGGCAAACCACGAAATAGTCCGGACAACACGCTCCCCAAGAAAGTCGATTCAGGCTCTCCATGTCCGGACGGCGCAGGCCGTCGTCTCGTTATCGGCCGGGTCGCGAAAAACCTGAGGTACGACCCAAGAGTATGGCGTCAGGGGCTGAGGTTTCCCCACGAATCCATTCAATCAATCAACATGTTGCATGCAACCATTTGCAAGCCACCCAACGCACGCGTCCCTGGCGGCCTGTGTGGCCTTGGCTACACCGAACATTGCCATGCAGGCCGCTGCGCTGCGCGCCGTAGGTAGCGACCGCGAGGCTGTGGTCTTCCGTGTGGGTATTGTCGGCGGTGCCGACGGTGAAGTCGTGGTCAGCGGCCACGGTGACCTGATCGCCGCTGAGCAGGCTGCCCACAGCGACGGTATCGCTGCTGCTGTCCTGCTGGGCCTTGTGGGTGCGGGTGAACAGTTCGCCCTTGGAGATGCCTACCAGCACGCCCAGGCCGCCGCCACGCTTGGTGGTCCTGCGGTCGTGCTCCTCGCTGTGGGTGTCCTGCGCCGCGCCGAGCAGCACGTCGTGACCGGCGCTGAGTCCGATGTCCTGCGTGGCGCTGACGAGTCGAAATGGTGACCCCAACATTTCCGCGGCCAGAAAAGCTACACGTCCTTTCTGATTTTATTAACACATTCAATTAGACCGCCAGGATCAGCCTGATAGAGAGAGACGAGATACTCATCCATTGGCACCTTCTTTTCGCTCATGGCAATACCTCCGACGACAACGCAGAGATACATCATCCCTTCATCATCCTGCTCAACCGAATACATTTTTTGCTTATTAATGTAGAGTATTTTCATTTTTGCTAACCGCCATGATTTTTTAGGGCGGTTTCAAGTTCCACGCGCAACATGATCAGTGAATCGTTCCCGCGCTCGCCACGGTGAGTTGCAGATGGTCGTTGTAGACCTCCAGTGGGGTGCGGAATTGATGGCGCTTTCGCGGCCGCGTGTTGAGGCTCAGTGCGATCTGGTTGAGCTCGGCCTGACTGTAGACGGACAGGTCGGTGCCCTTGGGCAGGTACTGCCGCAGCAAGCCGTTGGTGTTCTCGTTGCTGCCGCGCTGCCACGGACTGTGCGGGTCGGCGAAGTACACCTGCACACCGGTGCGCAAGGTCAGCGCCGCGTGGTAACTCATCTCCTTGCCCTGGTCGTACGTGAGCGTTTTGCGCAGCGCTTCGGGAATGTCCTTCAGTGCTTTGCCAAAGCTCTCCAGCGCGTCGGCGGCGCTGGCGCTGCTCATCTTGACCAGCACGACGAAGCCACTGGTCCGTTCGACCAAGGTACCCACGGAGGAACGGTTGCCGGCGCCCTTGATGAGATCGCCCTCCCAATGCCCAGGGATCAATCGATCTTCGATCTCGGGTGGGCGCACGTGGATGCTCTGCATGTCCGGAATCTGACCGCGCCGATCCGCACCACGCGTACGCGGCTTGCGCGTGCTGCGGCCCTGGCGCAGGCACCCGATCAGCTCCTTGCGCAACTCGCCGCGGGGCACCAGGTACACCGCGCTATAGATCGTTTCGTGGGACACCCGGTAGCTCGCTGCGTGGGGAAAACCTCGCGCCAGTATCCCGGCGATCTGTTCCGGCGACCAGCGTGCCCGCAGCAACGCCTGCACCGTTTCCCACAAGGCAGGATCATCCAGCTTGCGTGTAACACGTGGCTGGGTTCGGCATCGTTGGCTATGCTGCTGCGCCGCCTGCGCCTTGTAGTTCGCGGCGCTGACACCCGCCCGGCGACACTCGCGACTGATCGTGCTCGTCGCGCGTCCCAACGACCGCCCGATGGCACGCAGGCCGTCACCCGACTCCAGACGTTGCTGGATCTCCACCCACTCTTCCAGCGTCAGTTCGTTATACGTTCTCATCGCAACAGCCTATGTCAAAGTCGGCAGGGTGTTGCACGTGGAGTTTGAGTCGGCCAGTCATTTTTAGCCATTCGCCCATGACGCCTTTTATCAATTTTTCGTATTATTTTTTGCAGCAGCATTTTCTGCCCTAAACTTCTCAAGTCTTTCGGGCGTCAGAGGGGTAATGGTTACGGCATCGACCAGCTCCTTCAGCATGGCTCTGCGAACGGCAAGCCAGTGCGCATCCTGCACTACTGGACGATCGAAGTGGCCATACACTAACATTTTGTGGTTGTTGTCAACCGCATGTTCATACACTTCGCCCACCAAGATCAGCGCGTCTGGTTGAGACACGGGTACTACAGGAACCGGATAGAGCAAGGCAGCTGAACCGCGGCTGCCACTTTCTTTCGAGGCAACGGATAGCGCCGGCATGTCAGGATCACTGCTGAGACTGCTGTATTCCCAGAACATGAAGTGTCGCCACTTAAGGCCGTTGATCATTTCGACACGATCAAAAATCGGCTTGTTGTAGGTCCAGGTCTCCGGATACTGGACAGTTGCAGGAGTTCGGTAGACCCAATGCGGATTATAAAATTGGTTGGTCTCTCCATTGCGGTCCGGCGTGTCCGGATAGAACCGGTCATTCCTGGAGAACTGCACGTAATAGTAGACATGATAGGTGCTTCCAATACCTGTGCTGTCGACGCGCATTGGGCCAATGCGCGTATCGTCCCCATCGACCAATTCGATGGCGTGGTCATCAGGAGAATAGCCACAGCCAGCTATGCCATTCGGCAGAACAGGATACTTAGCATGCGTTACCACTAGTTTTAGTGGCAAAATCGCGTAGGTGACCGTGCCACACATCTGCACATCATCAGGCCATCGTTGGGGTGGCTCTGGAATCGAACCATCGTAGAACGGAGTGGTATCGCAGCCAACCAGAGGCAGTACGATAAAACAGGTTAAGCATAACCAAAGCATTCTCATTTTTTCTCCTCCGACGGCGTTGGCGTACTCTGTGATTTTTCATTGGCTTGCATGGATAAACCGTGAGCACGCGCATCATCTATCGTCCAGTTCTGGGGCGAACCAAGGCAATCGTTCTTGTAACAACTGTGTGGATTGATCGTGCCTCCAAAAACGGCACCCAGTCCTTTGAGGGCATCCCAAGCGCTGCCTTGTGACGCTCCGGATAGATAGGAAGCAGAGGTCACATCAAGATAAGGAGATTTGGAATTAGTCCCTCCGACAAAAGTCGCCACAGGATCATCGTATTTGCTGTAGTAAGCTATCTGTCCAGCACTAACTAGCTGCGCAATATCTTTGCCAGTAATCACTCCCAAAGGTGCAATAATCTGTCCTGGTGCCACCGCAGGTCCAAATACCTCGACCCGCATGCCTGCGTTCTGGTAACCATTGCTGGCGAGGATATTCTCCACGTTCCGCGTGGTGATGCTGCCCCAGCTGTGACCGTAGAGATTAGTATTGTAGGCAGCAGAGCTGCCCGGATTCTGTATGATGGCCGTCGCCAACGCATTCGTCGTCGCCGAGTATTCGCCATACCTAGGCGCCAGGAACTTGTCCCAGCCGGCCTGCATCAAGTCGGACAAGCCGCCGTATGTTTGGTTGTATTGCAGATAGTAGGAAGTGTTACTTTGGCTCGGATTGTCTTGGACATACCCCACCATCACCTGACTAGCCCGCGCCAAGTCGTTGAGAATGCCGTTGGTGGTGAAATTCGTTGCTCCCGCGGGAATGTCATCGGCAAACCCCACGATGTAACCGTGCGACTCCATATCCTGCAACCGCTCCATCAGCGACGCGGTCCTGTCCAGTTGGAATCCACCGTCACCGTTCTGGCATTGCGTCTCTGGATTGACGCAAGTGACCTTTACGGCCTGGGTCTCGTTGAATCCCTTACCCGCGTTCGTCCAAGCGTTGCCAACGTAATCCAAGGCACCCACCTGCCCCACGTAGCCCGGACTCGGCGAGCCGCTTAGCAGAGAGCCGGCCAGCGCCTCGGTGGTTTTGACCGTCACTGGCGACAACGAAGGGTTATTCCGCTGCTGGGTCAGGTCGAAGGCCTCGCGACGTAGCGCTTGCCCGGCGGCCATGTCGCCACCGGCTTCGGCCGCACGTGCCTGATCGAGTTTGTCCTGAATCTGCGCGTTATAGCCACGCTCCCGCTGATCGTAGATGGCATTGGTCACTGTGGTGGCCGTGCTCACGAAGGTATTGGCCAGCTCCTGCTTGTCGGCAATCTGCTGCTGGTTATAGGCATTCACCTGACCGCCGTTCCACGTCGGATTACGGCTGATGCCACTGGTGCTACCGTCGCGGATATCCAGTGTTCCCTGTGCGACGGCGCTTTGCGTTTCACCGTTACGGCTGCCATGGGCGGGCACCTGCGGGCCAGTGCCCGACATGTCGATCTTTTGCTCACCTTTGGCCTGCGAGCTGTAGCTTCCCGCAACTGCAAATCCGAAAGTATCGTAGCTGGCCTTGTTATCAATGTTCTGATAGCTGAGCGAACCCGTGCTGAGATAGTTCCGGGACGGATCGGCCGTGCTGGCGATCACCGCGCCCTTCAAGTCGGTGTTGCCCCCTACGTGCAGCTGGTAGCCACCGTTACCGGCGGCGATGCCACTCATCTGGTTGACGCTGGCGTAGTCGCTTCCCATCTGCCCGTAGGCCAGGTTGCCACTGACGCCCACCCCGCCGCCACTGAAGCCGTACACTAAGGTGATGCCTGCCTGGACGTTCTTGCTGGCGTAGTCGTTGGTGTCCTGTTCGCTGGCGAGGTTGAGGTTGCCGCCGATATTGGCCAGCATCGTGTTGCCTTTGGCCTGCGCACCCTGGATTGTGGTGTCGCTGCCGCTGATCAGGCTTAGCGTGTCGCTGGCGGTGACGACGCTGTCAGCATGTGTTTCGCCATTGCCGTGGGCACGGCTCAGCCCGCCGGCCGCACTGACATAGATGCCCGTGGTCGAGCCGATGCTGACGCCCACTTCACCGCTGGCGTTGGCGCTGCTGTCCTTCTGCGTATGCTGTTCGGCTTGGCTGAGCAGATTGAGATCATGACTGGCGGCCAGGGCGACGTTGTCGCCGCTGACCTGGCTGCCGACCACGTTGAGGTCGCCGTTCGTCGCGGCGATGGTGACGTCGCCCGCGCTTTGGATATGGCTGGCGTAGGCAATGTCGTCGTGGGTATCGCTGTGCGCCGAGGCGCTGCTGGCACCGATACCGAGGCGCAGGCTGACGCCGCTGGAGTTCGCAGCACCTTGTGCGCCACCGCCACTGCCAGCACTGCCAACACCGGCGCTGCCGCCCTGGTAGGCGTCATGTGCCCCATACGCGGCCTGCGCCGCGTACAGCGCCTTCAACCGCTTGTCGCTGACCTGGCCAGCCCGCTGACCCGAGGCCCAGGCCTGCTCGGCTTGCGTGGCCGCACCGCCGGTGAGGCCGGCCATGATGCCGCCGGTGCGCAGCGACTGGGTCTGGTGACTGTCGGCGGTGCCGACGGCGGCATCGATGGTGACGTTCTGGCCGACGATCGCGGTGCCGGTCTGGCTGAGCACGTCGCTGCCGGTGATGTGCACGTCCTGGCCCGCACTCAGCGTGACGGCGCCATCGGTGCTGCCGATCAGGCTGCCGGTGGGCGTGGTGTCGGTTTCGGTGGCGGTCTGCGTGGCCTTGGCTACACCGAACATGCCATGCAGGCCGCTGCGCTGCGCGCCGTAGGTAGCGACCGCGAGGCTGTGGTCTTCCGTGTGGGTGTTGTCGGCGGTGCCGACGGTGAGGTCGTGACCGGCGGCCAGCACCACGTCGTGGGTGCCGGCGATCTGTGCGGCCTGCGTGGTCAGGTCGTGGCCGGCAGCCACTGTGACATGATCGCCGCTGAGCACACTGCCCACGGCGACGGTGTCGCTGCTGCTGTCCTGCTGCACCTTGTGGGTGCGGGTGAACAGGTCGCCCTTGGAGGTGCCCACCAGCACGCCGAGGCCGCCGCCACGCTTGGTGGTGCTGCGGTCGTGCTCCTCGCTGTGGGTGTCCTGCGCCGCGTCGAGCAGCACGTCGTGACCGGCACTGAGTCCGATGTCCTGCGTGGCGCTGACCTGCGCGCCCTGAGTGGTCAGGTCGTGGCCGGCGCTCAGCGTTATGTTGCTGCCGCTGATGGCGGTGCCGACGGCGTAGGTATCGCTGCTGGCGTCGTGAGTGGTCGTGGTGCTGCTGGAGAGCAGGCCGCTGTGGGTGCGGGTAGTGTCCCTGCTGGTGCTGTGGTTCTCCTGTCCGGCATCAAGGGTGAGATCGTGGCCGGCGCCCAGAGCCACCGCCCCCTGGGCGCTGCCGATCGTGGCAGCGGTGGCGGTAAGGTCGCGGCCGGCGCTGACGACGACACCGTTGGCACCGCTCAGTGTGCTGCCTTGCAGGGTTTCGTCGCGATGGCTCTCGCTGACCGCAGTGTGGCCTTCGGCGGCATGGATCAGGCTGGAAGCCACGTCGGTTACGGTGTCCAGGGTGAGATCGCGCCCCGCGCCCATCACCAGGACGTTGCCGGCACCCAGTTGCGCGCCCTCACTGGCGAGGTCACGGCCGGCGACCACGCTGAGGTTGCCGCCCGCCGTGACGCTGCTGACCGCGTTCGTGGTGGTATCGGTGTAATCGTAGTGCGGCCCTTCCGTGTGCACCGTATGACCGATCGCCGTGAGGCTCAGGTCGCGACCGGCCAGCAGTTGGGTGTCCTTGCCGGCAGAGATGGCGGTGGCCGTGACGGTGAGGTCACGGCCGGCGGCCAGGCTGAGGTTGCTGCCGGCGGTTACCGGTGCGGCGTCGAGATTGAGGTCGCGACCGGCGCTGATCGCCAGATTGCCGCCCGCGCTGATGCTGCCCGGCTGCAGGTTGCCCAGTGCCACCGTGCTCACCGGCCCGCTCAGCCCCGTGAGGTCGACCGCGCCGAGCGCGACCGCAGCTTCGATACCGCTGCGCACGTTGTTGCCGGCCACCAGGCTGACGTTGCCGCCCGCGCCGATCGTGCCGCCGTTGAGGATGTCCTGCGCGGCACTGACGCTGAGGTTGTTGCCGGCGCTCAGTGTGCCGCTGTTGAGCAGGCTGGCGGCAGTGAGCTGCGCGCTGTCGCTGGCGGCGATGGTGCCGTTGTTGGTGATGTCGCCGCTGGCAGTGAGGATCATGTTCTTGCCGGCGATGGTGGCGCCACCGGCGGCCAGCGCCTTGGCATGCGCTGCCGACAGGTACACCACCGGCACCAGCACCTGCTGGCCGTCCACCGTGGCGCTGACCAGCCACACCATGTCCTGGGTGAGGTTGGCCATCTGCCCGGGCGTCAGCGCAATGCCCACGCTGAGATCGAACCGCCGGGCCACCTGCACGCCAGCGTCCATCAGCGTGCGGTACTGCGCGAGCGCATCGGTGTTGTCGTCGAGGAAGCGGCGACCGGTGAGCGAGGCGATCTGGTCGAGTACCGTGCGCTGTTCGTAGAAACCGTCGCCCAGCCGCTTGCGCATGTCGGACGGGTCGATCGCCAGCTGGTCCATCATGTAGTCGCTGCTGATGAACTGGCTGTACCGGGTGAACCGTGGGTCGGTCTCGACCAGGTACGGGCTGCCGGGATTGGTCTGCACGGTGTACAGGCCCGACTGCGGCAAAGTGACGGTGGGATGGCCGCCGCTCAGCGCGGAGACCACCTGCGGTGGCGGCGCATTGGTGGTGGACGGCGTACCGGGCGTGCCGGCAGCAACCGATGATCCGGCGTCCCCCGCGACGGGTGCCGGGCCGCCGGATCCCCCGGCGCGGCCGGCCGGCAATCCCAGTGCGGCGGCGCCGACAACGACCGGCGCACCGTCGATCGCGATGTCGCCCACGCCAGCGGTCGAACCGCCCACGTTGCCCACGGGACCAGCGTTGCTGCCGCTCACCACCTGACTGCCGCCGTTCTGGCCCAGCCCGATCACCGCATGCACCGGCTGACCGTCCGCACCGACCACGGTGTTGTCGATGGTGTGCGCCGTGATGCTGACGGTGTTGCCGGCGGTGATGTATGCCGGTGCGCTTTCGCCTCCGGGGAGGCTGATCCACGAGGGTGCCTGGCCGGAAGCCAGCGAGAGGGTCAGTAGCGCCGAGAGATCGGGACTGGTGCCTTGCGGGTCGTAGGTTTCGTAACTGGAAGGGACCCAGCAACGACTCCCGCCATTGATCGGCGCACACAGAGCATCGTCGTGCGACTCGCCCTCGAACCGTACCTGCAGTTCCGCACTGCGTTGCACGGAAGCCGTCGGCGCCCAGGCGATGTTCTCCACCGTTTCGCCGCCGATGGTGCCGCTGGATACCTCGCTGCTTTGCGACTGCCCATTGATGACGAGGTTGTGTCCGGCGGCGAGCGTGGACTTGTCGTTGCGCACCGATCCGCTGAGGCTGATGTCGCCACCGGCAAGCAGGCGGCTCTGCGCACTGGTCCGCATCAGCCGCTCCACCGACACTACCGTATCGGTGAGCAGCATCTGGAAGGTGGTGGCGCTGCCCTGGCCGTAGGGGTAGCCGATGCAGCGATAGTGGTCGTTGTCGCGGCTGCCGCAATAGGCATCGGCGACGGTGATTTCCGGTGCATCGACGACCTGACTGGCATCCACGTAGGGTGGCTTGTGGGTCGGATCGGTGTCGTCGTAGCGGTAGCGGACCAAGGGTGCTTCATTCAGCGTGTTCTGCGCCTGCTCGGTCGCGTCGAGGTTATGGATCGACGTCTGGAATACCCGCCGCTCGTTGGTGAACTTCGTTGCCGCCAGCGTGACGTTGCCATCGGCCTCGATGTCGCCGGAGCGGTTGATCACCGCGGCGCTGCGACCGCCGCTGGCATTCGCGCCGATGCGCAGATCGCCCAGGGTGAAGATCGTGGCGTCGCGATTGAGCAGGGTGCCGCTGACGAACAGGTCGATACCGCTGGTCGCGGCGATCAGCGCATTTTGGTAGGGCGCGTTGACGGTGCTGGTCCCCAGGTCGCTGCCGTTGGTGAGGTTGCCCGCAGTGACGCCGATGCTGCTGCCGATGACCGTGCCGGTATTGGTGAGGCTGGCGGCCTTGAGGGTGATCGCGTCGCCTTCGATGCGCCCCGCGTTGGTCAAACCGCTGCGAGCGGTCAGCGTGGTGCCTGCGCTGTTGATGTCGGCACCGACCGCGTTGTTGATGTTGGATGCGGTGACGCTGAGGTTGCGCACCGCGGTGAGCGTGGCGCCGGTCGGGTTCGTGAGGTTGCCGCCCAGGCTGAGCGTGAGGTCGCGGTTGGCCTTGAGCATGTTGCCGCTGCCGTTGGCATAGTCACCGGACAAGGCGAGCGTAAGGTCCTGCCCGGCCACCGCACGACCCACGCCGGCGAAACTGGCCAGGGTGAGATTGACGTTGCCGCCCGCGGCGATGGCGCCACCGCTGTTGCCGATCGACTGCAGGCCAAGACCGAGATTGCCGCCGGCACCGAGGCTGCCACCGGCATTGGCGAGATGCGCGTTGGCATTGCTCCATGCCAGGTTGGCCGCTGCGTACAGCGTGCCCGCCGCATTGTTCAAGCCGCCCAGACCAAGCGTAAGGCTCTGTCCCGCCACCACGTGACCGGACTGGCTGTTGTCCAGGCTGGTCGCGTTGAGCGTGGCGTTGCCCTGGCCGCCCAGCGTGCCGCTCCGATTGACGATGCTGCCGCTGGCGCCGATCGTGCTGGCGCCATGCCCTGCATTGGCAACCCGGCCACCGGTGTTGTCGATGCTGCCGCCGTTCACTGCCAGCGTGGCCGCGCTGTCGCCGGCACCGGCCTCGATCCGTCCGTTGCGGTTGCTGAGCGACGAGATCGCCGAAACATTCAGCGCCGACATCGCCTGCAACGCGCCGCCATCGTTGACGAGCGTGCCTTGGCTGGCCACCGACAGCGCACTGCCGGCATAAATCTGTCCGGCGTTGCGCAGGCTGCCGGCGTGCACGGTCACCACGCCATTGCCGCCAAGGAAACCGCCAGTGCCGCCGGCCGCGGCATTCGTCAACGCCCCGGCGGTGGCTACGCTCAGCGCTTGGCTGCTGGTTCCTTTGAGATAGCCGCCCGTGTTGTCCAGCGTGCCGGCACTTACCGTCATGCCGTTGGAGGCCTGCACGATGCCGCCGACGTTGCTCAGCGCCTGGCTCAGGCTGAGTCCGATGCGAGCCGCGGCGAACGTGCCGTGGCTGTTGTCCATCGACGCGGCATGCACGGTGGTGTCGCCGGCCACGCCGAAGCTGCCGCCGATGTTGCGCAACACACCGCCGGACTGGATCGCCAGCGCGCCGTTGCCGGCGACCTGGCCGCCGCTGTTGGTGAGGTCGCCGTTGGTGGAAAGGCTGAGGGTGCCGTTACCGGCATGCTGGATCGCACCGCCGCTATTACCCAGCGAAGCGGCGCTTATCGTGAGGTTGTCAGCGTTGGCGGCCAGCGTGCCGTACGCATTGTCGAGCGTGCCCGCGAACGATAGCGTCAGATCGCTGTTGCCGTTCTGCGTGAGCGTACCGTAGCGGTTGTCCAGGCTCGTGGCCTGCAGCGCCAGTACCTGTGCCGTGATCTTGCCGCCCTGGGCAGCACTGGCGCCGCCATTGAGTAGCACACCCGGCGTAGCAAGAGTCAGCATGCCATTCACCGCCAGGTCGCCACCTTGGTTGGACACGTTGCCCTGGTTTGCCGTGAGCGTGGCATCGCCACCCGCGCGGGTCTGGCTGCCGGACAGGTCGATCGCACTGCCCCGGAGCACCAGATCGCCACCGGCCAGCGCACGTCCGTTCGAGACGAGGACGCTATCGGTGGCGACACGCAGCGTACCGGTCGTTCCCAGCGAGCCATCGCCCTGCAGGCCGGCTGCCAACGTGCCGATTCCCGTCAGGCTTCCCGCCGTGATCGTGGTGTCGCCGGCCGCGGCCAGGGTGCCGGCATTGGCGAGCGCGCCGCTCACGTTCCACACCGCATTGCCGCCCGCATAGGCGGTGCCGCTGGAGCTGGCATTGCCCTGCACGGCCACCTGCAGCGCCGCATCGCTGCGCAGGCTGCCGCCATTGATGAGGCCGGTGGACGTCAGGCTCAGATCCTGAGCGCCGTAGATCGTACCCGCGTTGTCCAGCTTGCCGCCCAGTTGCAAGCTGGTCCGCTGGCTTCCGTAGAGCGTGCCGCCTGCCTGGTTGGCGACGGCGCCCGCAGCATCGACGTCGAGGTTGCCGCCAGCCTGGATCACGCCCGCGTTGCTGAGCAACACCGCCGTATCGGCGCTGATGTCGCCCGCGGCGAGCAATTGACCTGCGGCCTCGTTGGTGAGGCTCTGGTTGCCGCTGACAGCAAGCGTAGTGCCCGCCCGGACCCTGCCGCTGTTGTCCAGGGTGACTGCCTGCAGCGTGGTGGCGGTGCCGCTCTGGGTCCGGCCGCTATTGCGCAGATCGGTACCGGCCATGGTCAGGGCCTGACCGCTTACCGCCTGACCGAGATTGCTCAGCCGGATGGACCCGGTGAGCCGCATGTTGCCAGTGGCGCTGAGCGCGCCCTGGTTGGTCAGCGTGGCGCCGCCCATCGTCAGGCCGCCCTGGTCCGCCTGGATGGTGCCGCTGTTGCTGGCGTCACCCCGGACGTCGAGGCTCATGCCCTGACCGGCCTCGAGCAGGCCCGCGTTCGCCAGACTGTCCGCCGCGATCGTCACGTCCTGGTTGCCGTAGATGTCGCCCTGCGCGCTGGATGTGAAGGCACCGCTCGATTGGGCGTCCAGACGGCCATCGACCGCATAGAGCTTGCCACGATTGGCGAAGATGCCGCCGCTGACGAGATGCAGATCCTGCTGCGCCTGGATCGCCCCGGAGCTGCCTGCGTCTCCTGTGCTGTCCAGCGACAGCGAACCGCCGCTGCGCAGGACGCCGCTGTTGTCCGCACTACCCGCGGCGATGACAACCGCATGCGCGCCATAGGCAAGACCATCGTTGACCAGCGCATGCGCGAGATCGAGATTCAGGTCATGGCCGGCATAGACCGTCGCGCCCGTCGCATTGACGAGCGACGTGGCGTGGTCGAGCGTAAAATTGCTACCAGCCTGCAGCAGGCCGGCGTTGCTCACCTCGCCCGTGTTGTTCACGGTCAGCGCACCGTCGGCGAGCAACATGCCCGTCGCGGCATTGCCGAGATCGCCGCCGCTGATCACGGCGTTGCCCTTCGCGTGCAGGTTGCCCGCGTTGTCGATTGTGATGGCTGACAACGCCAGATCGGTGCCGCTCTGCACCTGGCCGCTTGCGCTGTTCTCGAAGCTGCCGGCGGACAGCGTGGTGGCCTGACCGCTGACCAGCGTACCGCTGTTGCGGGCGGCGCCGGTTACCTGCGCCTGCACGTTGCGCTGCGCGCTGAGCGTACCGCTGCTGTCCAGCGAACCAGCCGCCAGAGTGATGCTGCCCTGGTCGGCCTGGACGTGGCCCGAGTTGGCGAGCGCGCCACTCACGGTCAGAGCGGCGTCCTGCTTCGCCTCGATGGCGCCGGCATTGACCAGCGATGCCGCCTTCAGCGTGATGCCGTCGTTGCCGTAGATATCGCCGCCGGCCTGATTGTTGAACGCGCTACCGACGGTCGCCGTCCAGCCACCGCCCAGCGCATACAGCTTGCCGGCGTTGGCCAGAGTGCCGACGCTGGTCAGGCTGAGCTGCCCACCCGCCTGCACGGTCCCCGCCGTGTCAAGGCTTGCACCGCTCAGGCTCGCGTCGCCATTGGCGACCGCCTGCCCACGAATGACCAGCTCCTTGACTGCGCTGAGACTGATGTTGTGTGCAGCAGAAGCATTACCGGTGTGGGTCAGTCGGCCACCGCTGACGAGAGCAAGATCACCACCATCCGCCTGCAACGTGCCGTTGTTGACCAGGTCGCCAGCGCTCACGAGCCGCACGGCCTGTTTCGCCTCGACCGCCCCAGCGTTGACGAGCGATGCCGCATCCAGCGCCAGGTCGCCGCCGGCGTAGAGATCGCCCATTGCCGTGTTGGTGAACGCGCCGGTGAGCCGGGCCTGCCAGTTGCCGCCCAGCGCGTAAAGCGCACCACTGTTGCCTAGGCTGCCGCCATCGATCGCAAGCGCGGTGCCGGCCTGGACAGTGCCGGCCGTGGTCAGCCGTGGCGCACTCAGGCTCACCGCTGTACCGGCCACCAGGGTGCCGGTGCTGCTCAGCGATGTTCTGCCGGCGAGTGTGATGTCGCCACCCGCACCCAGATCACCGCGACTGTCCAGCATGTTGGCAGCGAAGCTGAGATCGCCGCGATCGGCTTGCAGGCTGCCGAGGTTGGTGGCCTGCCCGCTCACTTGAACGTCAACGCTTTGTGCGGACTCCAGTGCACCGGCGTTGTTCAGCGATGCGGCGCTGAGGTTGACCGCTCCATTGGCCAGGATGCTGCCGCCTGATGCATTGCTCAGCGCACCACCCGCGTGCAACGCGAGTCCGCCGCCTTGTGCCTGGATCTTGCCGCTGTTGCTCAGCCGACCGGGCGCGCTCAGCGTCATCGTGCCGCCGCTGTAGAGCGTGCCGGCATTGGCGATGTCGGCAGCGACGACGCTCACCGTACCGCCAGCCGCCAGCGTGCCGGCGTTGCTCATGGCCTGCGCGCCGTGCAGCGAAAGGCTGCCGGTGGCGCTGGTCTTGCCGGAGAGCACCACGTCGCCCGCGCTGGTGAGCGTGAGGTTGCCGTCCTGTGCGGCGATCTGTCCTTCGCTGTTGATGCCCAGGCCGGCTTCGGTGCCGACCAGACGGATGACACCGGCGTACATGCCACCCACCGCGGACACGTCCAGCGCGACCGCCGGCTGGGCATCCGTCGGGGCAAGGGCCTGCGTGGCCAGCGATACCGCGTCCACCCGGTTGGCGCCGGTGATCATGTTGAGCTGGTGCGCCCAAACGCCGGCGTTCACGCTCACCGCGCGGGCGATCAGGTCGACGCGGTCGACTTCGCTCGCTCCCAGGCCAGCCCCGCTTACGGCGAGGTGACCACCGGTGACGCGATAGCCGCCGAGCGCACCGCTGGCGTCCAGCAGTGGCGTACCCGTGGCGAGCGTGACGTGCGGCGTGTTGATGAAGCTGCAGCCGGTGCAGTCGATACCGTTCGGATTGGCCACCACCACATCGGCCGCATGACCGGCTACCTCGATCGCGCCGCCAAGTCTGCTTGGGGCGGTCGACGTGACCTCGTTGAGGATGAGTCGCGCCGATGAGCCGTTCGACAGGTTGGGATTGCCTGCGACGTAACCGGCCAGTTGGGTGTTGCTGATCGCGCCGCTGTTGTTGAGGATCAAGCCCGGGCTGGTGACGTCGAACTGCTGGTAGCGGTTGTGCGAAAGTCCGGCGGCATTGGGTGCGGCGATGTTAACCAGCGGCACGCCGTTGGGCGCCTGCATGGTCGAGGTGCTCGTGCTGCCATCGGGTCGCACCGGCGGCGCCGCCGTCTGCGCATGAGCGTTGGGTAAGCCCAAAGCCAGGCTGAGTGCGGCCCACAAAGCCTTCTGGCGAAGGCCCTGCGATACCGTACGCGACGCGTGGCCGGAAGGCGGATTACGAAGTGTGCGCGGGCGGATATCCATCATGACGTCGATCCCTGGTTTACCGAGGCAGTCCCTGTGGCAGGCCTAACACCTTGCGTCTGTGCCCCAGCAGACGCAGGCAGTGAAGCATCAGTACGAATAGATCCACTGCATGCCAGCAGCGGGGCGCCGGGTACCGAAGCCGGACGGCGTCTGCAGCGCCCAGCCGGCGAACAGATCCCAGCTGAGACCCCAACGGCCGCCGCGCACGCCGAGCACGGCGCCGCTGACGACATGACGGGTGATGCCCGGGGTCGGCGCACCGCCGGCGCGACCCACGTCCACGCCGCCATACAACGCCACGCCGCTGCGGCCGATCGGCCAGCCCAGCGTGTTGCGCCAATACGCGCCATGCGGGCCGCCGAGCGTACGCTCGCCGTCGAAGCCGCGAACGGTGTAGCGCCCGGCCACGGTGACGTAGTCCTCGACGTAGACCTGATCGCCGGTGCCCTGCACGTGCAGCTCGCTGGTCCACAGCCACGGTTGCGCGCCGATACGGAACGGCAGGCCGAGGCTGGCGTCCAGCGTGGCGATGCCGGTACGGAAGGTCGGACCGCCGTTCACGCTCGCCGTCCAGTCACCGTCGAACCACGGCGCGTTGCGGCGATAGGCCAGGCGCAGGTCGAGTTGCGCCTGACCCAGGTAGCGCCGATGCACGAGAGCAAGCTCGACCGAGCGTGTCTGCCGCCGTTGTACATCGATCTCCACGCCATCCACGTAGCTGTGCGCCTGGCGTCCGCTGAGCGTGAACTGCACCGAGGTCTTGCTAAGTGCATCGCGATGTACCAGGCGCGAAACGTTCATGCTGCTGGTGCGCGAGCGCCCAGTGAAGCTGAAGGTCTGCAGCGAACCGGTCACCGGCTGGCGGTAGCCGTAGGCGTTGGTAGACGCGCCGAAGGTCCAGTCGTCCCAGGGCACGCTATAGCTGAAATTCGATCCCCGCGTATTGTGCTCCGGGCCATCACGCCCCACCGCATGGGTGACACCAGCGACGAACACGTCGTTGATGCCCAGCGGATGGTCCAGAACAAGGTTCACGCCGCCCTGCTCGCGCCCGGTGGCGTTGGAGCCGCTGTCGTCGTAGTTGAGAGTCACGTGCCATGGCGCGCCGCGCCGGACGGTGAGCACGAGATCGGAGGTACCCGGCTCGCGCCCGGGTGCGATATCGATCTTCACGTCCTGCGAGGACAGTCGCTTCATCTGCTCCAGCCCCTGCTCGATCGCGCGCAGGTTGAGAAGGTCGCCGGACCGCAACGGCAGCGCATTGCGCCATGCGATATGGTCGGAACCCGGTGCGAAGCGCACACGTCCGACCAGACCAGGCACCAGCAGCAGACGCAGATGCCCGCGCGAGAGATTCTGTTCGGGTGTCGCCAGACGCGTCGTGACGTAGCCACGCGCAAGAAGCAGGTCCGATGCGCGATGGACGACAAGCGCCAGCCCCTGCCGCCCCACACATCGTCCGGTGTAACGGTCCAGATAGCGTTGCAGGAAACCGAACGACTCGTGGCGCGGCCCTTCCAGACTCAACGCACGCAGCGTGAAGCAGGGACTTTCCTGCGGCAATGCGGTGGCGCGAAAGCCCTTGGCCATGGCGGATTGCAGCCGCACGTCGGGGGCGTGCCGCATCTGCTCGCGCTGTTGCGCGTCGCGTGCGGCGCGCTCGCGTTGTTCCTGGGTCTGGGCGGGCGTTTGCTGGGCCTGGGCCCACGTTGTCAAACCGACGCCGAGCAGGCAAGCGATGATGCGCACCCGGTGAAGAAAAAAACCACAGGGCCGGGTTCCTGACATAACCACAACCCACTCTCCCTGTTAAGCCAGGGCACCAGCAGAGCCCCGAGCGTCCTTGTTTAATTGCATGGCAAGCACCTGTTGCCAGCATTCAACTTATCATGTCGGCCAAAATCGATCTGTAGGGAAATTCCTAAATATCCCCGCTCATTCGCCTCGAATGTCAGACGCATCTCTGTTCGCGACGTCGCCCTGACGTTGTACGCGTTGTACGGGACACCTTGCGATCGTGCGCACCTGGAACGATGCCACCTCAAGAACGGTCTTCCCACTTCCGAAACCAGCGAAGCCCCGGAAAGCTTGAGCTGGCCGGGGCTTCGAATAGTGCAGAAACTTGGTGCCGGAAATAGGAATCGAACCTACGACCTACGCATTACGAATGCGCCGCTCTACCAACTGAGCTATTCCGGCGGGAGAGCCGGCGATTTTACGGGGAGGGGCGTGGCGGTGCAAGGGCGGTCGCGGACAGTGCCCGGCCCGTGGAGTGCCACCCGCCCACCTCTCAGGCGTTGGCGGAGCTGTTGCCGCCGACCACGCGCAGTTCCTTCGGCAAGGCGAAGGTGATGTTTTCCGGCTCGCCGTCCAGCTCGCGCACGTCGCCGGCGCCCCACGACTGCAGGCGGGCGATCACGTCGCTTACCAGTTTCTCCGGCGCGGAGGCGCCGGCAGTGAGACCGATGCGATTGACCCCATCGAGCCAGCTGCGCTCGATGTGCTCGGCACTGTCGATCAGGAACGAGCGCACGCCCTGCTTCTCCGCCAGCTCGCGCAGGCGGTTGGAGTTGGAGCTGTTGACCGAGCCGACCACCAGCATCAGGTCGACCGCGTCGGCAAGCCGGCGCACGGCGTCCTGGCGGTTCTGCGTGGCGTAGCAGATGTCGTCTTTGCGCGGACCCTCGATGTCGGGGAACTTCGCGCGCAACGCCTCGATGATCGCCTTGGTGTCGTCCACCGACAGCGTGGTCTGGGTGACGTAGGACAGCTCGTGCGGGAATGCCGGCGCCAGCGTGGCGACGTTCTCCAGCGATTCGACCAGCAGGATCTCGCCGCTGTTGGCCGGGTTCCACTGGCCCATCGTGCCCTCGACTTCCGGATGGCCGGCGTGGCCGATCAGCACCACGCTGCGGCCGATGCGGCCCAGCCGCGCCACTTCCATGTGCACCTTGGTGACCAGCGGACAGGTGGCGTCGAAGACCTTGAGATGACGCTGTCCGGCTTCCTCGCGCACCACCTGCGACACGCCGTGGGCACTGAAGATAACGGTGGCGCCGTCGGGCACCTCGTGCAGCTCCTCGACGAACACCGCGCCGTCGGCACGCAGCTTGTCGACCACGTAGCGGTTGTGCACCACCTCGTGCCGCACGTAGATCGGGGCACCGTAGGATTCCAGCGCACGCTCGACGATGGCGATCGCGCGGTCGACGCCGGCGCAGAAGCCGCGGGGGTTGGCGAGCAGGATGTCCAAACTGACCTCGATTCAGAATCCTGTAGGAGTCCGCTTGCGGGCGACGCTCTTGCTTTGGAGCCCCAAAGAAAAGGCATCGCCCGCAAGCGGGCTCCTACACACTAGGGGAGCGATTATCGCACGCCGTCACCGGGCTTGCCGGCGAACAGGCCGAACACGATCAGCATCACGGCACCGACGGTGATGCCGCAGTCGGCGAGGTTGAACACCGGGTAATTCCACTGGCGGAAGTACACGTGGATGAAATCGGTGACCTGGGCCGCGTGCAGGCGGTCGATCAGGTTGCCGATCGCGCCGCCCACGATCAGCGCCAGCGGCAGGCTGGTGCGCCAGTCGCGCCGCGGCGTGCGCGCCAGCCACGTCACCAGCACCGCACTGATCACCAGCGCCAGCAGCACGAAGAACCAGCGCTGCCAGCCGGCACCGCTGGCCAGGAAACTGAACGCGGCGCCGCTGTTGAACGCCAGCGTCCAGTTCAGGAAGCCGGGAATCACCGGATGCGGCACGCCCATCGGCTGCAACGCATGCACCGCCCACCACTTGCTGAGCTGGTCGAGCACGATGACGGCGGCGGACAGCCACAGCCAGGGGAGTGCGTTGGGTTTGGGGTGCATGGGGCCTATCCTGAGCAGAGTATCCAGACCGTTCGCCCTGAGCGTAGCGCAGCGAAGTCGAAGGGCCTTGCGCGCGGCGGGTCCTTCGACTTCGGCCCTGCGGGCCTACGCTCAGGGCGAACGGGTATTTTTTCGAAGCCTAGAACCAGCGGCGGTCCTCGCCCGGCCCTTCGACGTTGCTGACGCAGCGGCTGCACAGCTCGGGATGCCCGGCGTGGCTGCCCACGTCGTCGCGGCGGTGCCAGCAGCGCACGCACTTGGCGGCGCTGCTGACGTCGGCGCAAACCCAGGCTTCGGCACCGTCCAGCTCCATCTTCACCGCATCGTCCGCGCGCGGCGTCGATGGCGCCAGGGCGAAGTCGGAGGTGATGAAGAAGAAGCGCAGTTCGTCGGCGACTTCGGCGTAGCGCGACTGCACCGCGGCGTCGGTATGGACCACCAGTTTCGCTTCCAGCGCCGCGCCGATCTGCTCGGCCTTGCGCATGCCTTCGAGCACGCGCGAAGCGCTGTCGCGGATCGCCAGCAGGTCGGCCCAGTAGCGCCGCTGCTCCGGCGAGTTCTGGGTGGCGGCCAGGCCGTCGTACCAGGTTTCGAACAGCACGCTGTCGCCGCGCTCGCCCGGCATGGCCTGCCAGATTTCCTCGGCGGTGAAGCTGAGGATCGGCGCCAGCCAGCGCACCAGCGCTTCGGCGATGCGGTACATCGCACCCTGCGCGCTGCGCCGGCCACGGCTGTCGGTCGGCATGGTGTAGAGCCGGTCCTTGGTGATGTCCAGGTACAGCGCGCCCAGTTCGTTGGTGCAGAAGTTCTGGATGCGCGCCACCACTTCGGGATAGTCGTAACGCTCGTACGCGGCGGTGACCGCCTGCTGCACGTCGTACGCCTGTTGCACGGCCCACTGGTCCAGCAGCAGGCTGTCTTCCACCGGGACCAGATGCTTTGCCGGATCGAAGCCGTCCAGGTTGCCGAGCAGGAACTTCGCGGTATTGCGGATACGCCGGTAAGTGTCGGAGACGCGCTTGAGGATCTCGTCGGAGACGGTCATCTCGTTGCGGTAGTCGGCCGAGGCCACCCACAGCCGCAGCACGTCCGCACCCAAGGTATCCATCACCTTCTGCGGCGCCACCACGTTGCCCAGCGACTTGGACATCTTGCGGCCGTTCGCGTCCACCGCAAAGCCGTGGGTGAGCACTTCGTCGTACGGCGCGCGGCCGTGGATCGCCGCCGAGGTCAGCAAGGACGACTGGAACCAGCCGCGATGCTGGTCGGAGCCTTCCAGGTACATCACCTTGTAGTGCGACGCCGTGCCCTGCTGCAGTTCCGGGCGCTGGCCGATCACCGCGAAATGCGTCACGCCGGAATCGAACCAGACGTCGAGCACGTCGGTGACTTTCTCGTAGTCGTTCGCGTCAGCACCGAGCAGCTCGGCCGCATCCAGCGTGAACCACGCGTCGATGCCGCCCTGCTCCACCTTCTGTGCGACCTGCTCCAGCAGCGCCACGGAATCCGGGTGCGGCTCCTGCGTGGTCTTGTGCACGAACAGCGCGATCGGCACGCCCCAGGTGCGCTGGCGCGAGATGCACCAGTCCGGGCGCCCGGCCACCATGCCGGCGATGCGCTCCTCGCCCCAGCCCGGCACCCAATGCACGGACTTGATCGACGTGAGTGCCGTCTCGCGCAGCTTTTGCTGCTCCATCGAGATGAACCACTGCGGTGTGGTGCGGTAGATCACCGGCGTCTTGTGCCGCCAGCAGTTCGGGTAGCTGTGCTCGATCTTCGCGAACGCCAGCAGCACGCCGCGCTGGCGCAGCAGGTCGACGATGGCATCGTTCGCCTTCCAGATATGCATGCCGCCCAGCTCGAGCGGATCGGCGGCCGGCGTGTCGGCACGATAGGTGCCGCGTGGCTCGATGTAGTTGAGCAGGCCGATGCCGTACTCGCGCGCCACCACGAAATCCTCGACGCCGTGATCGGGCGAGGTGTGCACCGCGCCGGTGCCGTCGTCGGCGCTGACGTGCTCGCCGAGGATCACCGGCACTTCGCGCGGGTAGAACGGATGGTGCAGCTGCAGGCCTTCCAGCGCCTTGCCGTCGGCATGGCCCAACACCGTCGCCTGCCCGATGCCGTAACGCTGCGCCGCCTTGTCGACCAGCGCGCTGGCGACAACGAGCAGCACGCGCTTGCCGTCGCGTGATGGGCCTTCGATCAGCGCGTATTCCAGATCGGCGCCGAGTGACACGGCCTGGCTTTCCGGCAGCGTCCACGGCGTGGTGGTCCAGATCGGGATGGCGGCGATGGCAGCGCCGGCGTCCACGCCGAACTTCGCCGCCAGCGCTTTCGGATCGACCGCGTCATACGCCACGTCGACCGCCGGCGAAATCTTGTCGCCGTATTCGATCTCCGCCTCGGCCAGCGCCGAGGCGCAGTCGAAGCACCAGTACACCGGCTTGGCGCCGCGCACCACGTGGCCGTTGGAAACGATGCGCGCCAGCGCACGCAGCATGTCGGCCTCGAAGCGGAAGTCCATCGAGCGATACGGGTGGTCCCAGTCGCCAAGCACGCCGAGCCGCTTGAAGTCGGCGCGCTGGGTATCGACCTGCTCGGTCGCGTACTCGCGGCACTTCTGTCGGAACGCTGCGGCGTCGAGCTTGTCGCCCGGCTTGCCGAATTTCTTCTCCACCGCGATCTCGATCGGCAGGCCGTGACAGTCCCAGCCCGGCACGTACGGCGCGCGATGGCCGGCCAGCAGCTTGGACTTGACCACCATGTCCTTGAGGATCTTGTTGACCGCGTGGCCGATGTGGATCGGGCCGTTCGCGTACGGCGGACCGTCGTGCAGCACGAACACGCTGTCGCGGTGGGCGGTCTTCTGCTGGATCTGCGCGTAGCGATCGACCCGCGCCCACTCCGCCAGCCAGCCCGGCTCGCGCTTCGGCAAATCGCCGCGCATGGGGAACGCCGTCTGCGGCAGGTTGATCGTGCTTTTGTAGTCGTGGGTCATCGGTGTAGTGATCGCTGGATGATGCGTGGATGGCCCCGCCAGTCAGCGGGGCTGTGTGCAGGTACGAAACGGTGGGAGTCGTACAAAATAGCCGATCAGGACGGCGCGATGAACGGATTGCACACGCGCAGTTGCCGATCGATCAGCAATCCATGCTGCATATCCTCGGAATAGAGCCGATTGCAGCCGGCCAGCAAGGCTGCCGCCGCGATCATGGCGTCATAGACCGACAGCCCGTAACGCTCCGCCAGGCGTCGACCGGCATCGTGGGTTTGCGTGGTCAAGGGTTCAACCGGGCAGGCGGCACGCAGCCCGGCCAGCACCTCGTCGGTCTCGGTCCAGTTCATGCCCAGCTTGCGCCGGATCACGCTGGTCACTTCGTTCAACACCTGCACGCTGATCGTGCCACCGGCGGCAATCACCGCCTCGGCCCGATCCGCCTTGGCCGCATCCGCCGACAGCAGGTACAACACGATATTGCTGTCGATGAACGCCTTAACCACGCTCATGGGTGCCATCGCGCTCGAACACGAAATCCGCGGGAAGGCGCCCGCGGAACTTGTGCAGCCGCTGCAACAACTCCTGCTTGCCGGGCGCCTTCTTCACCTCGAACACGCGGGCGCCGGCGATGCGCACCTCGATGTCATCGCCATCCCGCAGTTCCAGCGCTTCGACCACGACGGCAGGCAGGCGGATCGCCAGGCTGTTGCCCCATTTGGAAACCTGCATGGCGCACCTCCGTAGGATATACATAATTCAATGTATATCCTACGAGTCCGTTCCACTGAAGTCAACGCGGAAGCAGCCGCATCCTCACGCCTCGGCGAGCCGCGGGTTCATGCCCAGCAGCTCGCGTGCCCGGCGCGAATCCAGCGCCATCTGCGCCTTGAGCGGTTCCAGCCCGTCGAATTTTTGCTCGTCGCGCAGCTTGGCGACGAACTGCACCGCCGTGCGCTGGCCGTACAGGTCGCCCTCGAAGTCGAACAGGTGCACTTCCAGCAGCGGTTCGGCGACCTCGTTCACGGTGGGGCGCACGCCAAGGCTGGCCACGCCCGGCCAGCTACATTCGCCCTCGCCCAGCCCCACGCGCACCGCGAAGATGCCCTGGATCGGGCTGACCCGCTGCGACAGATGGATGTTGGCGGTGGGATAGCCCAGCGTGCGGCCGAGCTGGTTGCCGTACTCCACCTTGCCTTCGATCACGAACGGCCGGCCCAGCAGCGACTCGGCCCCGGCGAACTCGCCCGCCGCGAGCAAGGCGCGCACCCGGCTGGCCGAGACGCGGGTGCCGTCGAGCTGCACCATCGGCATGCTGCAGGCGGTGAAGCCGAGCTGCGCGCCCATCCGCTCCAGCAGCGCCATGTCGCCGCCGCGCTTGTGGCCGAAGCGGAAATCGCCGCCCACCCACACTTCGCGCGCGGCCAGTCGTTCGACCAGCACGCGCTGCACGAACGCCTCGGCCGACATCGCGGTCAGCGCCCGGTTGAAGCGCAGCAGCAAGGTGTGCTGCATGCCGGCGGCAGCGAAACCGCGCAGCTTCTCGCGCACGCTGGACAGCCGCGGCACCGGCTCGGGCGAGAAGAACGCGCGCGGCAGCGGCTCGAAGCTCACCACCACAGGGCTGCAGCCGAGCGCCTGCGCGCGCTCGTGCACCTGGGCCAGCAATGCCTGGTGGCCGCGGTGCAGACCGTCGAACGCGCCGACCGCGATGACGCTGCCGCGCGGCGCCAGGCAGGGGCCTGCGACATCCCTGGAAAGTCTCATCATCGCGTGAGTATAACGGTCAGGCTGCCCGCGATAAGAGCCTCAGGCGGGTTCACGCACCACGCAGGTCGCGCAGACGGAAGCCGCCGGCAAACAGCACGGCGACATAACTGGCCCCGCCGGCCAGCACCAGCACGGTCAGATGCCACAGCCGGGTCAGCACCGGCACCCCGTGGGTCCAGTTCGGCCACAGCCAGCGGCCCAGCAACAGCACCGCCACCATCACCGCGCACGCCGCGGCCAGCCGCAGCAGGTGTCGCGACCAGCCCGGCTGGCGTTGGTAGACACCGGCTTTCTTCAGCCAGTGCCACAGCAGCCACAGGTTCACGTAGGCGGCCACCGCGCTGGCCATGCCCAGTGCCATGTGCAAGCCGGGCAACCGGGCCAGGCCGTCCAGCCAGGACAGCTGCTTCAGCTCGGCCGGCGCCCACAACTCGAACAGCAGCGCCAGGAACACCACGTTCAGCAGCATGTTGGTGAGTAGCGAGGCCACGCCTGCACGCACCGGCGTGCGCGTGTCCTGGCGCGCATAGAACGCCGGCAGCAGCACTTTCACCAGTGCAAACGCGGGCAGGCCGAAACTCAGCGCGGTGATCGACAAGGTCGCCATGGCGGTGTCGTGCGCAGTCCAGTGGCCATGCTGGAACAGCGTGGCCACCAGCGGCCCGGCCAGCAGCATCAGCGCGAACATCGCCGGCACCGCGATCAGCAGGGTGACGCGCAGGCCCCAGTCCAGCGCGCGCGAGAAACCGGCGGTATCGGTGGTGACGTGGTGGCGCGACAGCGACGGCAGGATCACCGTGCCCAGCGCCACGCCGAACACGCCCAGCGGCAGTTCCAGGAAACGATCCGCCTGCGACAGCCAGCTCTGCGAGCCGACCACCAGCAGCGAGGCGATCACCGTGTCGAACAGCAGGTTGATCTGCGCCACCGACGAACCGAACAGAGTCGGCACCATCAGCCGCATGATCCGGCGCACTTCCGGGTGGCTCCAGCCCCAGCGCGGCAGGGTCAGCAGGTCCAGCCCGCGCAGCGCCGGCAACTGGAACAGCAGCTGCAGGATGCCGGCCGCCAGGATCGCCCAGCCCATCGCCATGATCGGCGTCTGCAGCCGCTTCGACAGCCACAGCGCGCCGGCAATCATGCACAGGTTGAGGATCACCGGGGTCAGCGCCGGCAGGCCGAAACGATGGAAACTGTTCAGCGCACCACCGGACAGCGCGGTCAGCGACACGAACAGCAGGAACGGGAAGGTCAGCCGCAGCAGCTCGACGGTGAGTTCGAACTTGTGCGGCTCGTCGATCGCGCCGGGCGAGAACAGCACGGTCACCTGCGGCGCAAAGATGATCCCCAGCGCGGTGATCAGCAGCAGCACGCCGCCCAGCGTGCCCGATACCCGCGACATCAGGTCCTTCAGCTGCGCATGCGTGCCCTTTTCCTTCACTTCCGTGAAAACCGGCACGAAGGCAGTGGAGAACGAGCCCTCGGCAAACAGCCGGCGCATGAAATTCGGGATACGGAACGCCACCCAGAACGCGTCGGTGGCGCTGTTGGCGCCGAACGCGGCGTTGATCGACATGTCGCGCACCAGGCCGAGCACCCGCGAAACCATCGTCATGCTGCTGAACGAGAGCAGCCCGCGGAGCATGCTGGGTGACTTCATGTGGCTGTTCGTTACCTTCGGCGTCGATCACGCGGGGCGCGTAGTTTGACAGCCCGCGCGGGCAGGATGACAGCGCGGATATGGCAGAATACCGGCACGACCACGGCCGCGCGCCCATGCCGGCCCCCGGCGTGGCCGCCTAAATGATTGACGCACCGGCGAATCGACCGCATAATTGGCGTCTTTTTCCACCCTCAACCCTGCATTCCGGAGTTCTACCTTGGCCAACATCAAGTCCGCGAAGAAGCGCGCGCGCCAGTCCGAACAGCGCCGTCTGCGCAACATCAGCGCCCGCTCCATGGTCCGCACCGCCCTGAAGAAGGTCGTCAAGGCCATCGAGGCCAAGGACAAGGCTGCCGCCGTCGCCGCGTTCACCGCCGCCCAGCCGGTGATGGATCGCTACGCCGCCCGCGGCCTGATCCACAAGAACAAGGCCGCCCGCCACAAGAGCCGCCTCAACGCGAAGATCCGCGAACTGGCGTAAGCCGGGGCGCGATTCGGGTTGCATGAAAAAGCCGGCGCAAGCCGGCTTTTTCGTTCGTGCTTTTTGTAGGAGCGCACCCTGTGCGCGATGCTTTTCGTTACGTGACGAAGAGCCATCGCGCACAGGGTGCGCTCTACAGGAATGTCGAATATCCGGTGTTGCTCACCGCCGCGGCCGGAACTCCAGCGGCATCGGCTCCGTCCGTGCCGCCGCCGGCGGCTTCGGGCCGCAGGCGCCGCAGGTGCTGCAGCCATCGCTGCAATCGCCGGTGGCCTCTTTCGGCTGCAGGCGACGGCCCAATGCGCGCATCCACGCGGCATGTCCGGGGTGGCTGTAGCGGATCGACGCGGCGGCCAGCCAGCGGTTGGTGAGTTTCGGTGCCAGCTTGCGGAACACGATCAGCACACTGGCCAGCACGATCAGGCCGACCACCACGTACTGCACCAGCAGGCCGGCGCTCATGTCAGCATCCTCGCTACCCGGTAGACGATGAACGACGCGGTGTAGGCCATCACGAACATGTAGCTGAACGAGATCGCCACGTTGCGCCAGGAATCGGTCTCGCGCTTGATGATCGCCAGGGTGGACATGCACTGCGGCGCGTACGCAAACCACACCAGCAGCGACAGCGCGCTGGCCAGCGGGATCTGCCCGACCAGCGCATGACCCAGGCCACCGGCCGCTTCGCCACCGACCAGATAGACGGTGGCCAGCGCGGCCACCGCGGTCTCGCGCGCGGCGAACGCCGGGATCAGCGCCAGGCTGATCTGCCAGTTGAAGCCGATCGGCGCGAACACGTACTGCAGGCCGCGCCCGATGTAGCCGGCGAAGCTGTACTCGATCGCCGGCAGGGTCGCGCCCTCCGGCGCGCCCGGAAAGGTGGAGAGGAACCACATCAGCACGGTCAGGCCGAGGATCACGCCGGTCAGCCGCTTCAGGAAGATCATGCCGCGCTCGTACAGGCCGATCGCCACGTCGCGCAGCTTGGGCATGCGGTACGACGGCAGCTCCATCAGCAGCGCGTGCTCGCTCTTGTCGCGGCGGATGTGTTTCATCACCCAGCCCACCAGCATCGCGCCGAGGATGCCGGCCAGATACAGCGCGAACAGCACCACGCCCTGCAGGTTGAACACGCCGAACACGTAGCGGATCGGGATGAACGCACCGATCAGCAGCGCATACACCGGCAGCCGCGCCGAGCAGGTCATCAGCGGTGCGATCAGGATCGTGGTCAGCCGGTCGCGCGGATCCTGGATGCTGCGCGTGCCCATGATGCCGGGGATCGCACAGGCGAAGCTCGACAGCAGCGGAATGAACGAACGCCCGGTCAACCCCACCGACAGCATCAGCCGGTCGAGCAGGAACGCTGCGCGCGGCAGGTAGCCGGATTCCTCCAGCACGATGATGAACAAAAACAGCACCAGGATTTCCGGCAGAAAGCCCAGCACCGTGCCGAGACCGCCGAACAGGCCGTCGGTGACCAGGCTTTGCAGCGGCCCGGCCGGCATCCATGCAGCGACGTGCTCGCCCATCCAGCCGAAACCGTCGGCGATCGCGTCGGTCATCGGCTTGCCGATCGAGTACACCGCCTGGAACACCAGGAACATCACCACCGCCAGGATGGCCAGTCCGAATACCGGATGCAGGGTCCAGCGGTCCAGCGCATCGTCGAGTTCCGCGGTGGTGCGCGGCATCGTCACCGTCGCCGCCAGCAATTCACGCACCTGCGCATGCAGGTCGGCGCGACCAGCCGCGTCGCCCACCTGCGCCGGCGCCGCCGGCGGCACCTCGCCGTCGACCCGCTCGATCAGGCCCCGCGCACCGCCGCGCTTCACCGCGATGGTTTCCACCACCGGCAGGCCCAGCCGCCGCTGCAGCTCCGGCACGTCGATGACGATGCCGCGCTGGCGCGCGGTGTCCATCATGTTCAACGCCAGCACCACCGGCCGGCCGAGGCGCTTGACCTCCAGCACGAAGCGAAGGTGCAGGCGCAGGTTGGTCGCATCGGCGACGCAGACGATCAGATCCGGCGGCGCCTCGCCCGGGTAATTGCCGGCACAGACATCGTGGGTGATCTGCTCATCCGGGCTGTTCGCGTCGAGGCTGTAGGCGCCCGGCAGGTCAAGGATCTGCAGTACGCGGCCGGACGGTGCAGTGAAACGGCCCTCCTTGCGCTCCACCGTGACGCCGGCGTAGTTCGCCACCTTCTGCCGGCCGCCGGTGAGCAGGTTGAACAGCGCCGTCTTGCCGCAGTTCGGGTTGCCGACCAGGGCAATCCGCAGGGTCGAAGCGCTCATGCCGCGACCTCGGTCCGCACGCTGATCCGGGCCGCTTCGGCGCGACGCAGGGCAAAGCGGGTGAAACCGATCTGGATCAGCAACGGATCGCCGCCCATCGGCCCCACCGCCACCACGCGCACCGGCTCGCCGTCGACGAAGCCCAGGTCGCGCAGGCGCTGCGCGATCGGGTCGGCCGCGTGCGCATCATCGACGCGGTCGACCACGGCAGGTGCACCCTTGGGCAAATCGGACAGACGCACAGGCTGGATTCTCAAATAAGAATAGTTCGCATTATAGACCTACACTCGGCCCGTTGCACCACGCCCGGTTTATCATCGTGTCATTTGCCACAGGGACGACCGATGACCGATTCCATCCTGAGCGAGCGCCGCGGCACGGTCGCCTGGCTCACCCTGAACCGCCCGCAGATCCACAACGCGTTCGATGACACGCTGATCGCCGCGCTCACCGACGCGCTGGCGGCCGCCGATGCCGATCCGGCCGTGCGCGCCGTGGTGCTGAGCGGCAACGGCAGCTGCTTCTCGGCCGGCGCCGACCTGAACTGGATGCGCGGCATGGCCGGCGCCAGCGAGCAGGAAAACCGCGAGGACTCGCTGCGCCTGGCGCGGCTGATGCGCAGCCTGCAGTTTCTGTCCAAACCGACCATCGCCCGTGTCAACGGCGCCGCCTACGGCGGCGGCGTGGGCCTGGTCGCCTGCTGCGACATCGCGATCGGCGTGGACACCGCCAAGTTCGCGTTGTCGGAAGTGAAGCTGGGTCTGGTGCCGGCGGTGATCTCGCCGTACGTGATCGCCGCGATCGGCCTGCGCGAGGCGCGCCGGCTGTTCGTCACCGGCGAGGTGTTCGATGCCGCCACCGCGGCACGCATCGGCCTGCTGCATGCGGTGGTATCCGCCAGCGAACTGGACGAAGCGATCGAGCGCCAGTTGTACCTGCTGGCCAAGGCCGGCCCGCTGGCCCAGCGCGAAGCGAAACAGCTGGCCTTGCGCATCGGCGGCGCCGACCCGGTGCAGGCCGAGCGCATCGACAGCGCCAACGCCGAACTGATCGCCCGCCTGCGCGTGTCGCCGGAAGGCCAGCACGGCCTGGGCGCCTTCCTCGACAAGCGCGCACCGGCGTGGGTCGGCGCCGCCCGGCAAGAAACCGGATCATGACGCCCCCGCTTTTCGTAGGGCGGACAGTGCCCGCCGGCTTTCGGGTGTACCCGCGCGACACGAAACGGCGGGCAATGCCTGCCCTACAGCACTTGTCGACTCCATCGGGAGTGCCCCATGAGTGAACACGTTCTCAACCTCGACCAGATCGAACTGTGCCCGGTCGACCCGGCCATGACGCCCACCGGCAAGAATGCCGCGGACTACGACATCCGCTGGGGCGAGATCGCCAGCCGCATCGGCGCGCGCAAGCTCGGCTACAACCTCTCCGTGGTGGCGCCGGGCAAGCGCAACTGCCCGTTCCACAACCATCGCGTGGAGGAGGAGATGTTCTTCATCCTCGAAGGCAGCGGCGAACTGCGCTACGGCGATACGCGCCATCCGCTGCGCGCCGGCGACCTCATCGCCTGCCCGCCCGGCGGCCCGGAAACCGCACACCAGATCATCAACACCGGCAGTGTCGAGCTACGTTATCTCGCCATCGGCACCAACGAGGCCCCGGACATCTGCGAATACCCGGACTCCGGCAAATACCTGGTGTTCGACGACAACCTGCGCGACGCGGACGGCAAGCCGCGAAAATTCCGGGTGCTCGGGCGGCAGCAAGACTCGCTCGATTACTGGGACGGCGAATAGCCCCCACGCGCGCCGCCATGCTGCGCCGCGCATCGGCGGCAACACCCCAATCTGTTAGCTTTGACGGCTTTGCATCGACACGAACGGTTCCAGGGATCCTGCATGTTCGAACGCGTACTGATAGCCAACCGCGGCGAGATCGCCTGCCGCGTGATCCGCACCTGCCGCCGCCTCGGCATCCACACCATCGCGGTGTATTCGGAAGCCGACCGCGACGCGCAGCACGTGCGGCTGGCCGACGAGGCGTGGCCGATCGGCGGGCCGCGCCCGGCCGATTCGTACCTGCGCGGCGACGCCATCCTCGACGTGGCGAAGCGGACCGGCGCGCAGGCGCTCCATCCCGGCTACGGCTTCCTCTCGGAGAACACCGGCTTCGCCCGCGCCTGCACCGACGCCGGCATCGCCTTCATCGGGCCGCGTCCGGAAAGCATCGACGCGATGGGTTCCAAGGCCGCCGCCAAGGCGCTGATGGAACAGCACGCGGTGCCGCTGGTGCCGGGCTACCACGGCGCCAACCAGGACACCGTCCACCTCGCCGAGCAGGCCGCCCAAACCGGCTTCCCGCTGATGATCAAGCCGGCCGCCGGCGGCGGCGGCAAGGGCATGCGCATCGTGCGCAGCGCGGACGAATTCGCCAACGCGCTGGCCTCGGCGCAACGCGAAGCCACCGGTTCCTTCGGTGATGCGCGGATGATCCTGGAGCGCTACGTCGAGCATCCGCGGCACATCGAATTCCAGGTATTCGGCGACACCCACGGCAACGTGATCCACCTCAACGAACGCGAATGCTCGGCCCAGCGCCGCTACCAGAAGGTGCTGGAGGAAACCCCCTCGCCGTTCCTCGACGCCGCGCGCCGCCAGGCAATGGGTGCAGCCGCGGTGGCGGCGGCAAAGGCAGTCGACTACGTCGGTGCCGGCACGGTGGAATTCATCGTCGCGCAGGACGGCGAGTTCTTCTTCATGGAGATGAACACGCGGCTGCAGGTCGAACATCCCGTCACCGAAATGACGCTGGGGCTCGATCTGGTCGAATGGCAACTGCGCGTGGCCGCCGGCCAGCCATTGCCGCTGACGCAGGATCAGGTGCATGCGCGCGGCCATGCGATCGAGGTGCGCCTGTACGCGGAAGACCCGGACCAGAACTTCCTGCCCGGCTCCGGCAAGCTGCAAACCCTGCGCCTGCCCGCGCCATCGCCGCACGTACGCCTCGATGGTGGCGTGATCGAAGGCGACACGGTGACGATCTTCTACGACCCGATGATCGCCAAGCTGATCGTGTGGGACGAGAACCGGCCGCAAGCCCTGCAGCGGCTGCGCGAGGCGCTGGCGGCCAGCGAGATCGTCGGCCCGAAGTCGAACATCGGCTTCCTCGAACGGCTCGCGCGGCACCCGGCGGTGGTCGAGGGGCGCATCGACACCGGCTATCTGGATCGCCACCTCGACGAATTCCTGGTCGGTAACGCCATACCCGACAACCACGCACTGTTCGCCGCCGCCACCGCCGCCCTGCTGCATGACGAACAAAGCGTCAGCGCCACGGCCAGCGATCCGCACTCGCCATGGGCACGCGCCGATGCCTGGCGCATCGGCCACGCCGGCAAGCGCATCATCGCGCTGACCCTGCGTGAGCAGCGCCACGATATCGAGGCGCACGGCCACAGCGGCAACTACCAGCTGGGTCACGGCGAAGCCCGCTGCGAAGTACGTGGCGCGCGCCTGCTCGACGGCAGCCTGAGCGCCCGCTTCGACGGCGAATCCCTGCGCATGCCGCTGCGCGCCGACGCCCAACGCGTTCTGCTGCACGACGCCAGCGGCCAGCGCTACCGCTTCACCCGCGCCGTCGCGTTCGCGTGGGAATCGAAGGACACCGCCGGCGGCAACCAGGTCATCGCGCCGATGCCCGGCCGCATCGTGCTGGTCAAGGCAAAGGCCGGCGACGTGGTCGAGCAAGGCCAGGAACTGCTGGTGATGGAGGCGATGAAGATGGAACTGGCATTGAAAGCGCCACGTGCCGGCACCATCGAAAGCATGAACGCCACGCAAGGCGAGTTCGTCGAAGCGGACGCCGTGCTGGTGAAATTCGTGGCCTGAGCCCGTAGGAGCGCACCCTGTGCGCGATGGCGCTTGAATCGCGGCGAAAAGCATTCGCGCACAGGGTGCGCTCCTACAACAACCCGGAGCTTCCCCATGAACCCGTCCAACCACGTCCGCATTGTCGAAGTCGGTGCCCGCGACGGCCTGCAGAACGAGAAGACCCTGCTGCCGGCCGAGGTGAAGATCGCACTGATCGACCGGCTGTCTTCGACCGGTCTCAAGACGATCGAGGCGACCAGCTTCGTCAGCCCGAAGTGGGTGCCGCAACTGGCCGACGCGGCCGAGGTGTTCCGCGGCATCCGCAAGGTACCCGGCGTGGGCTACCCGGTGCTGGTGCCGAACCTGCAGGGCTACCAGCGTGCGCGCGAAGTCGGCGCGCGTGAGGTGGCGGTGTTCACCGCCGCGTCGGAAGCGTTCAGCCGCAAGAACATCAACGCCTCGATCGACGAGTCGATCGAGCGCTTCATCCCGGTGATCGAGCAGGCCCAGGCCGACGGCGTGAAAGTGCGCGGTTACGTCTCCACCGTGCTCGGCTGCCCGTACCAGGGCGAGGTGCCGGTGGCTGACGTGGTGCGCGTGGCGCGGCGCATGTACGAGCTGGGCTGTCACGAGATTTCGCTGGGCGACACCATCGGCGTGGGCACGCCGGCGAAGGCGCGCGCGATGCTGCGCGCGGTGGCGCAGGAAGTGCCGATGGCAGCGCTGGCCGTGCATTTCCACGACACTTACGGCCAGGCGCTGGCGAACATCCTGGCCTGCCTGGAGGAAGGCGTGCGCGTGGTCGACAGTTCGGTCTCCGGCACCGGCGGCTGCCCCTACGCGAAGGGCGCCACCGGCAACGTGGCCAGCGAGGACGTGGTCTACATGCTGCACGGCATGGGCATCGAGACCGGCATCGACCTCGACCTGCTCGTCGCCACCGGCGCCTGGCTGGCCGCGCAGTTGCACAAGGAAACCGCCAGCCGGGTCACCCGCGCGCGTACCGCCGCGGCCTGAAAGCTCGCTATCATCGGCGCTTCGGCTGACCGGACGAAGCGATGCGCGCAAGCCTGACGACCTGGTGGCAAACGGCAGCGGTCCTGCTGCTCCTGCTGTGCTCCCTGCCCGTGAGCGCCACCACGCCGAAGGGCGACTGGCTGTTGCTGCCCGAGCGCGTGTGGACCGGCGACGGCGATACCGCACACAGCGGCTGGGCGGTGCTGGTGCACGACGGTGCGATCGCCGCCGTGGGCCCGGCCACGTCGATCCAGGCACCAGCCGGCGCGCAACGCATCGAACTGTCCGGCGCCACGCTGACGCCCGGCCTGATCGACCTGCACTCGCACCTGTTCCTGCACCCGTACAACGAGACGTTGTGGAACGACCAGGTGCTGACCGAGCCGCAGGACTACCGCACGCTGGAAGCCGCCGCCCACGCGAAGGCCACCTTGCTGGCCGGCTTCACCACCTTGCGCGACCTCGGCACCGAAGGCGCCGGCTATGCCGACGTGTCGGTGAAACGCGCGATCGACGAGGGCCTGATCCCCGGCCCGCGCCTGTTCGTGGCCACCCGCGCGATCGTCGCCACCGCCAGCTACGGCCCCGGCCCGCGCGGCTTCCGCCCGGACCTCGAACTGCCCGGCGGCGCGCAGGAAGTCAGCGGCGTCGACGCCGCGATGGCCGCGGTGCGCGAACAGGCCGCGCGCGGCGCCGACTGGATCAAGATCTACGGCGACTACCGCGTCGGCCCCGGCGGCACCACCGCGCCCACCTTCACGCCGGCGGAGCTGAAGGCACTGGTCGATACCGCGCATCAGATCGGTCGTCCGGTGGCCGTGCACGCGGCCAGCGACGCCGGCGTACGCATGGCGGTGGAGGCCGGCGTGGACAGCGTGGAACACGGCTACGGCGCCAGCGAGGCCACCTTCAGGCTGCTGAAGCAGCACGGTGTCGCCTACGAACCCACGCTTACCGCGGTCGAGTCCACCGCCGAATATTTCGAGCATTACGTACCGGGCAAGAGCGAGCCGACAGCACGCATGCGCGAGGCCGAGCACGCGTTCCGCACCGCGCTGAAGCTGGGCGTGACGATCGGCAACGGCAGCGACGTCGGTGTGTTCACGCATGGCGACAACTGGCGCGAACCGGCGGCGATGGTGGCCTACGGCATGACTCCGGCGCAGGCGCTGCACGCGGCCACCGACGTGGCGGCGAAGATCCTGCGCCAGTCGCAACACTTCGGCCGCATCGCGCCCGGCCTGGCGGCCGACCTCGCCGCGTTCGGCGGCGATCCCAGCACGCAGATCGACGCCCTGAAGAAACCGGTCTTCGTGATGAAGAACGGCGTTCCCTACCGCACCCCCGACATGACCCCATGACCGACACCTTCCTGATCCGCCCGATCGAGCCATCCGACAACGCGGCCATGGCTGCGATCATTCGCAGCGTGATGCCCGAGTTCGGCGCCGACGGCCCCGGCTTCGCGATCCACGACACCGAGGTCGACACGATGTACCAGGCCTACGCGCAACCGCGTTGCGGCTATTTCGTGGTCGAGCGCGACGGCGTGGTGATCGGCGGTGGCGGCGTGGCGCCGCTGGAAGGCGGCGAGCCGGGCGTGTGCGAGCTGCGCAAGATGTACTTCCTGCCCACGGCCCGCGGCATCGGCGCGGGCACGGCGATGATGCAGCGCTGCCTCGACGCGGCGCGCGCGCACGGCTTCAAGCGCTGCTACCTGGAAACGCTGACCGGCATGGATGCGGCGCAGGCGCTGTACAAGCGCAGCGGTTTCACCGCCCTGTGCAGCGCGATGGGCGGCACCGGTCACCACGGCTGCGACCGCTACTTCATCCGCGAGCTGTGAGGTGAGGTGATGGCAAGCCACGATCCCCGCGTCGACGCCTATATCGCGAAATCCGCCGAGTTCGCCCAGCCGATCCTGGAACACCTGCGCGCCACGGTGCACGCCGCCTGCCCCGAGGTGGAAGAAGGCATCAAGTGGGGCATGCCGTTCTTCAGCTACAAGGCCGCGCCGATGTGCATGATGGCCGCGTTCAAGCAGCACTGCAGCTTCGGTTTCTGGCTGTCGAAGGAAGTCACCGGCGGCAGCGACGAGGATGGCATGGGGCAGTTCGGCAAGCTCGCCACGCTGAAGGACCTGCCCTCGGACAGGCAGCTCGCCGGCCACCTGAAGAAGGCGATGGCGCTGAACGAGGCCGGCGTGAAGAAGGCGCGTCCGAAGGCCGCCGCGAAACCCGCACCGACGCTGCCGGACGACCTGTCCGCCCTGCTCGCGCAGAAGCAACATACTGCCGCGCGCAAGACCTACGAGGGTTTCAGCCCCGGCGCACAACGCGAGTACGTCGAGTGGATTGTCGAGGCGAAAACCGACGCCACCCGCCAGAAACGCCTCGCCACCACCCTGGAGTGGCTGGCCGAAGGCAAGCGGCGCAACTGGAAGTACGAGAAATGTTGAGAGCCTGTTCATGATCCGCACCGCCCGCGACGAAGACGCCGCCGCCATCCACGCGATCTACGCCCCCTCGGTCAGCGCCGGCGTGGCCACCTTCGAGACCGAACTGCCCGGCGTGGACGCGATGCGCGGACGCCTGCGCGCGCGCCTGCAGCACTACCCGTGGCTGGTGTGGGAGGACGCCGGCGAGGTGCTGGCGTACGCCTATGCCGGGCGCTTCCGCGAGCGCGCCGCCTACGACTGGATCGCCGAAACCTCGATCTACGTGCGCCACGACGCGCAGCGCCGCGGCATCGCGCGCCGGCTCTACGGCGTGCTGCTGGACGTGATGCGGCTGCAGGGCCTCACCCAGGCAGTCGGCGTGATCACCCTGCCTGGCAGCGCCAGCGTGGCGATGCACGAAGCGATGGGCTTCACTTCCGCCGGCGTATGGCGCCAGTGCGGCTACAAGCTGGGGCGATGGTGGGACGTGGGCGTCTGGCAGAAGGAACTGCAGGTGGCGATGAATCCGCCCACGGCCGTCACCTCCTTTCCCCGGCTGCCGCCAGCGCAGCTGCAATCGCTGCTGGAACGCCAGGACTGATTCCCCAACGCACGTAGGGCGGGCACTGCCCGCCGCTCTTCCTCACGACGCCGAAGAGCCAGAACTGGCGGGCACTGCCCGCCCTACGTGCGCAAAAGGCGTGCCCGCTGTTGCGGGCACGCCTTCATGCATCAAGCTCTAGCCGGCTTACTGGTTGAGCAGCAGGTCGACGATCACGCCGGTGGCGATCGCCACCAACAGGAAGTCGCCGTTGTCGCTGCGTACCCAGTGATAGCCGCGTGGCGGTTCGCGCAGGCGGTCGTGGCGCCAGTCGGTCACCACGTAGCGGGTGCGGTATTCCATCGGCAGGTAACCGCCGCGCTTGTACCAGCCCTCGTGACGGCCGCGATCGTGCCAGTTCTTGTAGCGGCCATAGGCATGGCCCGGGGGGCCATCGTCGCGCACATAGCGGCCGCCGCGGTCATCACGGTAACCATCGTCCCGCCGGTGCCGGTCGCGGTCATGGCCATTGCCGCGGTCGCCATCGTCCTGCCCATACCCATTGTTGTCATGACCGTGTCCACGGCCGTGACTGTTGCCCTGCGCCAGCACGGAGCCACTGGCCAGCATCAGCATCGCACCCAACACGACAGACAGACTCAGTAGTCTCTTCATACGTTGTTCCCCCACATTCGATGGATTGGAGCCGCCCGGCCGCTTCCAGCACTGACCCGTTCGTTCCGGCGGTTCGAGGCCACGATGGCCACCGCTACCCCAACACGGCGTGAATTCGCTGCCATGGCAAGTTTCGTGTTCAGCCTGCAGCCGTACGTGCCGGTCAGCTACCATGGCGGCTTTTCGGCACCGGCCATCAAGGATTCCCCATGCAGCTCGATCAGGTCAAGGCAATCGTCACCGGCGGCGCCTCCGGTCTCGGCCACGCGGTGGCGCAGCACATCGTCGCCCACGGCGGCCAGGTCGCGCTGTTCGACGTCAACGAGGACAAGGGCCAGGCCGCCGCGAAGGAACTGGGCAACGCCGCGCGCTTCTTCCGCACCGATGTCACTTCCGAGGACGGCGTGGCCACCAACGTGGCTGCCGCGCACCACGCGATGGGCGGCCTGAACGTGGTGATGAACTGCGCCGGCATCCTCGGCGCCGGCCGCGTGCTGGGCAAGGAAGGCCCGATGCCGCTGGGCAACTTCGCCAGCACGGTGATGGTGAACCTGGTCGGCAGCTTCAACGTGGCCAAGGCCGGCGCGGCGCTGATGCAGGGCAACGCGGCGGGCGAGGACGGTGAGCGCGGCGTGATCATCAACACCGCCAGCGTGGCTGCCTACGAAGGCCAGATCGGCCAGGCCGCGTATTCCGCCTCCAAGGGCGGCGTGGTCGGCATGACCCTGCCGATGGCGCGCGAACTGGCGCGCTTCGGCATCCGCGTGGCGACGATCGCGCCGGGCATCTTCTGGACTCCGATGGTCGACGGCATGTCCGAGGCCGTGCAGCAGTCGCTGAGCGCCTCGATCCCGTTCCCCTCGCGGCTGGGCCAGCCGGCGGAATTCGCCGCAACGGTTGCCTTCATCCTCGGCAACCGCTACATCAACGGCGAGACGATCCGCCTCGACGGCGCGGTGCGGCTGGCAGCGAAGTAGCCTGGGATTCGGGAGACGGGATTCGGGATTCGGGATTCGAAAAAACCGCATCCCGCGCTCTTCGCTCTTCCCGAATCCCGAATTCCCAATCACGAATCCCGGTTCCAACTATGAAAGCTTCCGACGTCAAGAAAGGCAACGTGGTCGAGCACGACGGCACCGTCTACCAGGTGCGCGATATCGAGCGCAGCTCGCCGAGTGCGCGTGGCGGCAACGTCACGTTCCGCTTCACCCTGTATTCGATCCCCGGCGGACGCAAGTTCGACCTCAGCCTGCGCGCCGACGACGAACTGCGCGAGATGGATCTGGTGCGCCGCGCCGCCAACTTCTCCTACATGGACGACGGCGCGTTCGTGTTCATGGATGCCGAGGATTACACCCAGTACCCGCTGTCGCCGGAACTGGTGGGCGACAACGCCGGCTATATCGTCGAAGGTATCGAGGGCTACTACGTGCAGCTGATCGACGACGCTCCGGTGGGCCTGCAGGTGCCCACCAGCGTGGTGCTGACCGTGGTCGACACCGCGCCGGAAATGAAGGGTTCCAGCGCCACCAAGCGCAACAAGCCGGCCAAGCTCGACACCGGCATCGAAGTGCAGGTGCCCGAGTACATCAGCAACGACGAGAAGGTGTGGGTCAACACGCTCACCGGCGAGTTCGCCGGCAGGGCCTGAGAGCACTCCAAACCGTAGGGCGGGCACTGCCCGCCGCTCTTGCCGGAGTACACGGCGGATCGGAATGCCGGCGGACGGTGTCCGCCCTACGCAGGCGGTTACGTGGAAACGAGCGCAAGGCCTGCGGCGCATGGTTTTTGCCATACTCGTCGCTCACTTCCCCCGCCCACTGCGCCTCATGCCCCCCACCGGTTATTCGCTACGCGCCCATGCGATCGAGAGCCTGACCGACATCAAGCGGCCGGACGTGCCGTTGCGGGTGGTGCTGCGCAATACCGCGGCGGTGATCCTGCCGCTGGCCGTGGGCATGGCGACCGGCCATCCGCAGATCGGCCTGGGCGTGGCGGCCGGCGCGCTGGACACGATGTTCTCCGACCAGCCCGGACCGTATCGCCAGCGCATGCGGCAACTGCTGCTGGCGTCGCTGGCGGCCGGCCTCGCCGCGCTGGTGGGTTTCCTGATCGGTGGCCAGTTGCTGCCGATCCTTCTCGCCACCGCCGCCTGCGGCTTCTTCGGCGGCCTGCTGGTGGTGTTCGGCGCGGATACCGCGCGGGTCGGCATGACCAGCATGATCCTGCTGGTGATCACCGCGTCGACGCCGACCTCGCTGAGCCATGCGCTCGGCGGCGCCGCGCTGATCTTCGCCGGCGGCATGCTGCTCACCGCGTTCTCGCTGGCGGCGTGGCCGTTGCAGCGCTACTGGCCGGAGCGCATCGAGCTGGCGCGGGTGTACGCCGGGCTCGCGGCACTGGCCCGCGAACAGGCGCACGACGATGCCGAGGTGCCGGCGCTGACCGAGGCGATGACCAGCCTGCAGCACACCTTGCTGGGCCGTCATCGCGCGCACGGCCGCGCGATGGAAGCCTTCGGCGTGCTGCTGGAGCTGGCCGAGCGGATCCGGCTGGAGCTCACCGCGATGACCGAGCTGCATGCCAACCCGGCCATCCACGCGATGTTCCGCGACGATGCCGCGCGCGTGCTGGCGGCGATCGCCGAGGCACTGCAGCAGGGCGACCCGCCCGAGCGGGCCGACC
>DATCUT010000112.1:0-5759 GCA_036561785.1 Rhodanobacter sp. | reverse complement strand
GCCCAGCGCGCCGGCCGGGTGCGAGCGGGCGAAGTCGTCCGAGGTGAAGCCGCGCGCCTCCAGCAGCGCGATCGCCAGCGCATCGCCCAGCACCAGCGCGACGGTGGTGCTGGTGGTCGGCGCCAGGCCGAGCGGGCAGGCTTCGCTGGAGATGCTGCCGTCCAGGTGCACGTCGGCCTGGGTCGCCAGCGAGGAAGCAGGGCGTCCGGTGATGGCGATCAGCGGGATGCCCTGGCGCTTGATCACCGGCAGGATCAGCAGCAGCTCGTCGGTCTCGCCGGAGTAGGAGATCGCCAGCACCACGTCCTGCGGCAGGATCATGCCGAGGTCGCCGTGGCTGGCCTCGCCCGGGTGCACGAAGAACGCCGGCGTGCCGGTGGAAGCCAGGGTGGCGGCGATCTTGCGCCCGATATGCCCGGACTTGCCCATGCCGCTGACCACCACGCGGCCCTTGCAGCCCAGGATCAGCCGGCAGGCCTCGACGAAGGCCGGCCCGATCCGCGACTCCAGCGCCTCGACCGCGGCCGCTTCGGTGGCGATCACCGTGCGCGCGCTGCGCGTGATGGCGTCCGGGTTCAGGTCGATCGGGGCGGGTGGGGTGATGCGTGCGTTCATGGGGGCTCGATGAAGGAACCGGGCGGGTGCCCGTGTGGCCAAGGCGAGCAGCCCCGTTCGGGCCGATCTGGAACCGCTGTCATTTCTGCGCCAGCGGATTTCCATTACCATGGCATATCCGCATTTTAACGTCATAAGCCAGCGCAATGGATTCCAGTCGTGACGGAATCCGCTGCCGGCTGGCCCGAGCTCCCGCATGGAACACTCCCCGATGGACCCCGCCCGCATCCAGGCGATGATCGAAAATGGCCTGCCCGGTGCCCAGGTGGAGGTCAGCGGGGCCGATGGCGTGCATTTCGAGGCCACCGTGATCGCCAGCCAGTTCGCCGGCAAGCTGCCGCTGGCGCGGCATCGGCTGGTGTATGCCACGCTGGGCGAATTGATGGGTGGCGCGATCCACGCGCTGGCCCTGAAGACCCTGACTCCCGAGGAAGCCGCGGCGCGCCAAGGGTGATCTTCGCTCGAATTGAAAAGTCCGGCATGGATGCCGGTTCTTCTTTGCGCTCATGGAGGAGCGCACAAATTTAGGAACAACGATGGCCAAGATCCTGATCAGCGGCGGCACGCCGCTCCATGGCGAGGTCGGCATTTCCGGCGCCAAGAATGCCGTGCTGCCGATTCTTGCCGGCTGCCTGCTGGCCGATGAGCCGGTCAGCATCGGCAACGTGCCGCACCTGCATGACGTCACCACGTTCATCGAACTGCTCGGCCAGATGGGCGTGCAGCTGGTGCTGGACGACCGCATGAAGATGCACGTCGACCCCCGCACCACCAGCACCTGCGTGGCGCCGTACGACCTGGTGCGCACGATGCGCGCCTCGATCCTGGTGCTCGGCCCGCTGGTGGCACGCTTCGGCCAGGCCGAGGTCTCGCTGCCGGGCGGCTGCGCGATCGGCTCGCGTCCGGTCGACCAGCACATCCGCGGTTTGCAGGCGCTGGGCGCCGAGATCACGGTCGAAAACGGCTACATCAAGGCGAAGGCGTCGCGGCTGAAGGGCACCCGCATCGTGATGGACATGGTCACCGTCACCGGTACCGAGAACATCATGATGGCGGCCACGCTGGCCCACGGCACCACGGTGATCGAGAACGCGGCGCAGGAGCCCGAGGTGGTCGACCTGGCCCACTGCCTGATCGCGATGGGCGCGCAGATCGAGGGCGCCGGCACGTCCACCATGGTGATCCATGGCGTCGAGCGCCTGCATGGCGCCGAGTACGAGGTGCTACCCGACCGCATCGAGACCGGCACCTTCCTGGTCGGCGCGGCGATGACCGGCGGCAAGGTACGCACGCGGCATGCCCGCGCCAACACGCTCGATGCGGTGCTGGCCAAACTGGAGGAAGCCGGCGCGCACATTTCCACCGGCGACGACTGGATCGAGCTGGACATGGGCGGCCGTCGCCCGAAGGCGGTCAACATCAGCACTGCACCGTATCCGGCGTTCCCCACCGACATGCAGGCGCAGTTCACCGCGCTGAACTGCGTCGCCGAGGGGACCGGCGTGGTCACCGAGACGGTGTTCGAAAACCGCTTCATGCATGCGCACGAGCTGCAGCGCCTCGGTGCGGACATCCGCCTCGAGGGCAACACCGCGGTGGTGCAGGGTGTTGCGCAGATGAGCGGCGCACCGATCATGGCCACCGACCTGCGCGCCTCCGCCTGCCTGGTGCTGGCCGGCCTGGTGGCCAAGGGCGACACCACGGTCGATCGCGTCTACCACATCGACCGCGGCTACGAGAACATCGAGGAAAAGCTCGGCGTGCTCGGCGCAAAGATCCGCCGCCTGCCGAATTGATCTCCGCTTTGCTCCCTTCCCTGCAAGGCCGGGGGAGAGTTGGGTGGCCGAAGGGAAGGGAGGCCTTTGGGGAGCCTCGAATAGCCGCTGTTTTGCTCGTCATTCCTGCGAAAGCAGGAATCCAGCGTCTTGGCCTTCCATAACCTGGAGTCGCTGGATCCCGGCTTTCGCCGGGATGACCGCGGTTTTTCGAGATCCCCGTCAGGGGAGGAATCGAGGCTTCGTTGCTGCGGCGAGGTTGGCCAGGCCTCGATTCAGTCAGCTTTGTAGCTAACCAGCTCCATCACCATGTCGCCGCCGTCGTGTTGCGACAGTTTCACCGGCAGCGGATAGCGGTCGGGGGCGTACCACGCGCTGAAGCCGCGGTCGGCGTCGGTGCGGTCGATCCGTTTGGCGTCGAAGCTGCCGGCGGGCACCTTGACAGTTTCCTTGCTGGTCACCTTGAAGTTCTGCATCTGCACTTCCTGGCGTACCGCCACCGGCAGCGCGATCTGCTGCTTGCCGTCGCGCAAGGCCAGACCCAGCGCCAGCGCGAGGGTGTTGCGCTCGACCATGCCTGGACTGGCCGGGTAGCTCTGCGGACCCTTGCCCTCGTCGACGCTCACCCGGTTTTTCGCCCAGTCGACCACCATGTGGCGCTGCTTGGTCTTCACCGCCGCCTGCAGTTGGTAGTCGTAGCTGATCGCCTCGGGCACGTCGCCCTTCCAGCGGAAGCGCGAGCTTTCCGTGACGCTGGCGCCGAGCAGGGCGGCCAGTCCGCCGGTGCCCTTGACGTCCTTGCTGTAGATCCACTCGCCGTCGCCGGCCGCGCGCAGGCTCACCGTGGCCCGGCCCATCGGCGAGCCACCCTGCGACACGTCGTAGGTGGCGGTGAAAGCGGTGGGTGTGGCGGCGGGCGCGGCCGGGGTGGCGAGCAGCAGGCCGAGGCCGAGCAGGGGAGCGAGCAGGGATCGGATGGTCATGCGCCGAGTCTGCCGAGGCCGGGCTGAACCGGCTTTAAGGCTGCAGGCCGTCGTCACCCAGCCGCAGCGGCGCCGCCAGCGGCTGGCCGTCGAGGCGTGGCGCCTGGCCGTCCCATTGCAGGCGCCCGCTGACCAGCAGGCCCAGTACCGCAGGCAGTAGCCGGTGTTCCAGCGGCAGCAGCCGTTGCGCCAGCAACTGCTCGTCGTCGCCGGCTTCGATTGGCAGGCGCGCCTGCGCGATCACCGGGCCGCCATCCAGTTCGGCGGTGACGAAATGCACGCTGGCACCGTGTTCGCGGTCGCCTGCTTCCAGCGCGCGGCGATGCGTGTGCAGGCCGCGGTACTTCGGCAGCAGCGAGGGGTGGATGTTGATCATCCGGCCCACCCACGGCCGCAGCGCCTCGCCGTCGAGGATGCGCATGAAGCCGGCCAGCACCAGCCAGTCGGCGCCGCTGGCGGTGACGCGCTGGAACAGGTCCAGATCGAACGCGCGGCGGTCCGGATAGCTGCGCGGATCCAGCGCCAGGGTGGGAATGTTCGCTGCCTCGGCCAGGCGCAGCGCGCCGGCACTGGCCTTGTCGCTGCCGACCAGCACGAACTCGACCGGCAGTTCGCCGCGCGCCTGCGTGTCGAGCAGCGCAGCGAAGTTGCTGCCGCGCCCGGAGGCGAGCACGGCGACTTTGGCAGGTGCGGCTGTCACGGAGCGGTTCAGCCGATATGCACGCGTTCGTCGCCCTGCGCGGGCACGATGTCGCCGATCACCGAGCTGGCCAGGCCATGTTTCGCCAGCAGCGCGGACGCGCCGGCCACCGCGTCGCGCGGCAGGATCACGGTGAAGCCGACGCCGCAGTTGAACGTGCGCCACATTTCCTCGCGCGCCACGTTGCCTTCGCGCATCAGCCAGTCGAACACCGGCGGCAGCACGATGGCGGACGCGTCCAGCGCGATGCCGAGGCCGTCCGGCACCACGCGGATGATGTTTTCCTTGAGGCCGCCGCCGGTGATGTGGGCCATGCCGTGGATAGCCGGGATTTGGGATGACCAGACGTCCGTCTGTTGAGAGCCGGGATTCGGGATTCGGGCGGCGTCGCCGCGAAGCAACTCCAGCATCGATTTGACGTAGATCGTGGTTGGCGCCATCAGAGCATCGGCCAGGGTCACGCCGCCGAGGTCGAGGTCCAGAGGATTGCCGGCGCGCTCCAGGATCTTGCGGATCAGCGAATAGCCGTTCGAGTGCGGGCCGCTGGAGGCCACGCCCAGCACCACGTCGCCGGCGACGATCGCCGCGCCGGTCAGCATCTGCGATTTCTCCACCGCGCCGACGGTGAAGCCGGCCAGGTCGTATTCGCCCGGCGGGTACATGTCCGGCATCTCGGCGGTCTCGCCGCCGATCAGCGCGCAACCGGCCAGTTCGCAACCTTTGGCGATGCCGCCGACCACTGCCACCGCGGTGTCCACATCGAGCTTGCCGGTGGCGAAGTAGTCGAGGAAGAACAGCGGCTCGGCGCCCTGCACCAGCACGTCGTTGACGCACATGCCGACCAGGTCGATGCCGATCGTGTCGTGGCGGTTCAGGATCTGCGCCAGCTTCAGCTTGGTGCCCACGCCGTCGGTGCCGGACACCAGCACCGGCTCCTTGTAGCGGCCGCTCAAGTCGAACAGGCCGCCGAAACCGCCCAGGCCGCCCATCACCTCGGGGCGGGAGGTGCGCTTGACCAGCGGCTTGATGCGTTCGACCAGCGCATTGCCGGCATCGATATCGACGCCGGCGGCGCGGTAGGTGAGGGCGTCAGACATGGCGAAAACCGGCGTGGGTGAAACGCGCAAGTTTACCAGCTTGTGGCGCGGCTGCCGGCGGGCGACGGCGGGTTCGTGACGGCTGCGATGGACGCTGCGGGCGCGATTGGGCAGACTTCCCGTGAGCTTCCCCCTGAAGATGCCCACACCCATGCGCCTGTCCCGTCTGTTGATCGTCACCTTGCTGCTGGTTTTTGCCGCGCTGCCGCCGTTGCGCGCGCAGGTCGCCGGCTCGCCGTATGCGGTGGTCGTGCCGGTTGCCGACACCAGCGACGCCCAGCGCGACCAGGCGTTCGCCAGCGCACTCGGCCAGGTGCTGACGCGGATCGCCGGCGGGCAGGACCTGCGCAGCAACGCCGGTTATGCCGACGCGCTGGGCAAGGCCGGCTCGATGGTGCAGAAATTCCAGTACCAGCGCGCCGCGACCGGGCTGATCCTGGACGTGGAGTTCGAGCCGGGCTCGGTGCGCCGGCTGGTGTCGAAGCTGGGCGTACAGAGCGCGGGGATCAAGCCGCCGGTGCTGCTGCTGGTGCAGGGTAGCGACGGGCACCTGCTCGACCAGGCGGCGCTGGCCAGCCTGGCCGCGGCG
>DATCUT010000111.1:0-26057 GCA_036561785.1 Rhodanobacter sp. | reverse complement strand
CGTCCATGCTGAACACGCCGTCGGTGGCCAGCAGCGCGGCCGCGTCGGGATTCGCCGCCAGCTGGCGCGCCGCCGCCGCCACGTCGGCGTGCGGATAACGCTTCAGTTCGGCGCCGCTGAGCTTGGCGCCGTCGAGCAGGCAGGCGTGGTTGAGCTTGTCCTGCACGCAGACGTCGCCGTGCGCCAGCAGCGCCTGCAGCACGCCGAGGTTGGCCATGTAGCCGGTGGAGAACAGCAACGCGCGCTCGCGTCCGGTCCAGGCGGCCAGCGCTTCCTCCAGCTCCGCGTGCGCGGTGCGGTGGCCGCAGATCAGGTGCGCCGACGTGCTGCCGACGCCTTCCTCGCGCGCCGCGCGGGTGAGTGCGCCGATCAGCTGCGGGTGCTGCGCCAGGCCGAGGTAGTCGTTGCTGCAGAACGACAGCAGGCGCTGGCTGCCGCTTTCCAGCCACGGGCCATCGGCGTGGTCGATCGTGCGCAGCCGGCGCATAAGGCTGGTGCGGGAACGTTCAGCCGTCTGGACGGCCATGCGTTCGAGCAGGTCAGGCCGCCGCACTGCAGCCACAGCCTTGTCCGCAGCCGGCAGTGTCGCTTTCGAGGATGTCGGCGTGCACCGTGCCGGCCTGCTCGACGACCTCCAGCGGATGCAGGTCGAGCCGGCGGAACAGCGCGCGGTCGTGTTCCACGTCGGGGTTGCCGGTGGTCAGCAGCTTCTCGCCGTAGAAGATCGAGCCGGCGCCGGCGAAGAAGCACAGCGCCTGCACCGCGTCGTCCATCTGCTGGCGGCCGGCGGACAGGCGCACGATCGACAGCGGCATCAGGATCCGTGCCACCGCGATCACGCGCACGAATTCGAACGGGTCGAGCGGCTCGGCGTCGCCCAGCGGCGTGCCGGGCACCGGCACCAGCTGGTTGATCGGCACCGATTGCGGGTGTTCGGGCAGGTTGGCCAGTGCCTGCAGCAGGCCGGCGCGCTGCTCGCGTGTCTCGCCCATGCCGACGATGCCGCCGCAACAGGTCTTCAGGCCGGCGTCGCGCACCTGCTCCAGGGTTTCCAGGCGGTCGCGGTATTCGCGGGTGTGGATGATCTCGCCGTAGAACTCCGGCGCGGTGTCGATGTTGTGGTTGTAGTAGTCGAGGCCGGCGTCCTTCAACGCCTGCGCGTGGCCGTCGCCGAGCAGGCCCAGGGTGGCGCAGGTTTCCAGGCCCAGCTCCTTCACCGCGCGCACGATCGCGGCGACTTTGGGGATGTCGCGGTCCTTCGGGCCGCGCCAGGCCGCGCCCATGCAGAAACGGCTGGCGCCGGCGGCCTTGGCGGCGCGGGCGCGTTCCAGCACATCGTCGGTGTCCATCAGCTTCTGCGCGGCCACGCCGGTGTCGTAGCGCGCCGCCTGCGGGCAGTAGGCGCAGTCCTCGGGGCAGCCGCCGGTCTTGATCGACAGCAGGGTCGACACCTGTACCGCGTTCGGATCGTGGTGTTCGCGGTGCACCGAATGCGCGCGATGCAGCAGCTCGTTGAACGGCAGCGCGAACAGTGCGGCCACCTCGGCGCGGCTCCAGTCGTGGCGGATGGCGATGTCGGCCATGGAACGGCAACTCCCTGACAAGAATCGCGAGAGTGTGGAAGTCGCTCCGGAACGTGTCAACTCGATACTTGTGCGAATGGTTGACGCGACGCGGATGCATTTCTACCGCTACCATCGCCCGCTCAGTGGGATCACCTGATCGGGGAGTGCGGCGGGATGAGCGAAGGGCAAGGCAGTACCGGCAACGTGCTCGCGGCGATTTGCAGTTTCTTCATCCCGGGGCTGGGCCAGTTGGTGCAGGGGCGATTGCTGAAAGCCATCATCATGTTCGTGCTGGCGGCCGTGCTGTGGATCGTGTGGCTCGGCTGGTTGGTCCACTTGTGGTCGATCCTCGACGCGGCGTTGTACAAGCCGGCCCGCTGAACAGGGCATCCGCATGGACGCACTGCTCACCCCATGGCGACGGCTGCAGCGTTTCGTGCTGCCCTTGCGCTGTTTGCTGTGCGGCGCCCGCGGTGCCGACGGCATCGACCTGTGCGCCGACTGCGCGGCCGAGTTGCCGCGCAACCGCAGTTGCTGTGCACGTTGCGCATTGCCGCTGGCCACGCCGGCGGCACTCTGCGGCGAGTGCCAGCGCCGCCTGCCGCCGTGGGATGCGGCGTGGGCGCCGTTCCGCTACGGCTGGCCGCTGGACCGGCTGGAGTCGCGCTACAAGTTCGGCGCCGACCTCGCCGCCGGCCGCGTGCTGTCGATGCTGTGGCAGCGCGAGCCGTGTCCGATCCGGCTGCCGCAGTTGCTGCTGGCGGTGCCGTTGCATCGCAGCCGGCTGCGCCGGCGTGGCTACAACCAGGCGCTGGAACTGGCCCGCTCGCTGGCGCGCGCCTCCGGCGTGCCGCTGCACCACGACGCGCTGTTGCGCCGGCGCTCCACCGCGGCGCAGACCGAACTCGACGCGCTCGCCCGCCGCCGCAACGTGCACGGCGCGTTCGCCTTGCGCGAAGGCATGGCGCTGCCCGCGCACGTGGCGATCCTCGACGACGTGATGACCACCGGCGCCACCCTGGCCGAATGCGCCCGCGTGCTTCGGCGCGCCGGTGTGCAGCGGGTGGATGTGTGGGCGCTGGCGCGTGCGCCGTCGCCTCGGGTCAGCGGCCCGGCGGGTTGAGATAGATCGGGTTGCCGATCAGCAGGGGTTTGCCGCTGGCGGACTGCACTTCCGCGCGCAACCAGTGCGGCTGGCCGTCGCTGACCCAGTCGAAGCCGATGCGCTGGTCGGCGGTGTCGATAGTGCCGTCGACCGACGGCATGAGCGTTTTTCCGTCCAGAAGTACGCGAAGTCTGGTCCCGGCAACTTTGCCCGCGTGCACTTCGAAGTGCACGCGTGCGCCGGTCGCGGCGTGAATCGCGTCGCCCATCAAGGCGTGCTGTCGACCGCTCTGCGCGCCGAGTTCGAGCAGGCGGTCGCGGCTGCCCTCCACGTCCACGAACACATGGCCGGCGCGGATGCCATCGAGGATCGCCGGCATCGACAGTTCCGCGGCATGCACCACCGTGGTCGGCTTGCCGATGCTGCTGGCGTGCGCGGTCGACGAAGCCAGCGATGCCTGGTGGTTGTCGCTGCCGCCGATGCCGGTGAGACGCAAGCCACGCGCAAGCTGATGCTCCCAGAACGGCACACCGGAAGTCGGCGTGCCGGCGTCATCGCCGTTGACGATCTCGATCGCCTGCAGCATGCCCATGTCGACCGGCGGATCGGCGGTCCAGCCACAACCCATGCAGGCTTCGCCGCTGGGCCGGACCGGGTGGTTGATCGACAACAGTCCGTGCAGCGGCGCGACCTGTCGCAGCAAGGCGTTCCAGTCCTTCACCTGTTTGCCGTCGATACGGAAATCCACTGGCGCGAGGGTGCCGAACAGGTTGGCGTGGCCGCTGAAGCTGGTGATCTCGCGACCCGGCATCAGCAGCAGCCGGTCGAAGTACGGCTGCAACTCGCGCATTGCATTTGCATGCGAGGGCGTGTTGTGTTCGGTGATGGCAATGAAATCCAGGCCCTGCTGCACCGCCGCCTGTGCGGTGAGAAACAGCGGGCACGGTACGCGCTGGCCGCTCTGGCTGGCGCAACTGCCATCGCTGTGCGCGGTATGCATGTGCAGGTCGCCGCGATACCAGCCGGCCTCGCGTCGCAGCGGCGGGCTCAACACCGCTGGCTGCCATGCCGGATCATCCGCGTGGCCGAACCAGATGTTCGCCGTGAAGCTCGCGCGGCTGTCCTTGCGGATATTCGGGATGCCCAGCAACAGGCTCCAGCGTCCGGGACGGATGGGCCCCGGCAGGTAGGACGGTGTCGCGTCGGTGGCGGAGACAGTGAACAGCTGCTTGTTGCCGCCGCTCCAGCCGCGCAGGCCGTCCTGACCGCGCAAACCGTCCGGGCCGAGCAGGCCGAGGTCGATCGTGGTGCGCTCGTCGCGTCCGGTGTAGTCGAACTGCACGGTGATCCTGGTCACCCCCGCTGGCACCTCGAACGGCACGTTGCGGTAGGTCTGATGGTCGCTGCCGTCGAGTTCGCCAAGCAGCACGAGGTCGGGTTGTTCACGCGTATGGGCGATGTCGGCGGCATGTGCCGTGCCGAGAAGCAACATCAGGCCAGCCAGCAACTGACCAGCGAAAAGGCGGAACGGGCGTGGGGCCATGATGGGCTTCCGTTGGGAGCACCTCGATAACCATGCATCAGACCCGTCATCCCTTCGGCTGTTGAGAGCCGTCGGAATGACGATGCAGGAGAGGCTTTCGAGATTTCGTGAAATGAGGCGGGTAGTGCACGGCATGGAATGCTGTCGTGGCGATCCCGGCAGCAGAAGCACTGGCAGGATCAGTCGCAATGGATCGTCACCATGTGAGATGGCCGGGCGGCAAGCCGCCCGGCCGATGGCTCAGAACCGGTACATCACCGCGGCGCGATACGAGCGGCCCAGCAGCGGTCGCGCGATGAAGGTATTGGCACCGGCATCCGCACTCTGCAATTCGCCGGCACGCGGGTTGCCCTCGGTGAGGCCCAGCGAGTTGGTGAGGTTGTCGGCGTACAGGTACAGCGAGAACTGCTGTGACACGTCGTAGCGTGCGCTGGCGCTCCACACGTCGTACGACGGCAGTTTCACCGAGTTGGCGGTGTCGACGAAGCGCCGACCCTCGTGTTCGTAGGCCAGCTGCAGGCGCAGCTGGCCATCCAGCAGGTTCACGCCCGGCACCATGCGGTAGCTCAGCTTGGGCACGCGGATCAGCTGGTTGCCGGTGTAGTTGCGCAGGACGGGGCCGGCGCTGCTCTTGTCGGTGTACTGCAGGCCTTCGTACTGCGGGTCCTGCCAGGTTGCGGTGAGTTGCACGTCGAACCAGTCCACCGGAAACCAGGAGCCTTCCAGCTCGATGCCCTTGGTCTTGGTGCTGGCATAACCTTGCTGCACGGTCGAGCTGCCGTTGTTCGGATCGAACACGTAGTTGCTGAAGCCGACGTTGTCGTACTTGGTGTAGAACGCGGTCGCGTACACGTCGAACTGGCGGTCGGTGTACTTGTAGCCGACCTCGCCCAGCTTCATGGTCTGGATCAGCGGCGTACCGTTGGCGTTGGTGATGTAGGTGCTGAGGTTCGGCAGGCGGAAGGTCGAGGTCCAGCGGGCGAACGCACCGGAACGGTCGGAGAACTGCCAGTTCGCTCCCAGCGTCCAGCCGAGCTTGTCGAAGCTGTGGTCGTACGACACGGCCTTGCCGGTGCCGGTCTGGATCGTCGAGGTCGCCAGCGAGCCCAGGTTTGCCGTCTGCTTCTGTTCGACCCAGCCACGGGTGTTCACGCGTTCCCAGCGCAGGCCGCCGTCGATGCGCAACTGGTCGGTCGCCTGCCATTCGTCGGAGAGATAGAGCGCGTGAGTGGTGGAGCGGCCGCTGGCGTGTTCCCACTCGTAGCCGTAGTGATAGATGCCGTGGTCGGTCAGGGTGCCGAGTGGCTGGCCGTTGGCATCCACCGCGACCAGGTCGAGCAGCTTCGCGTTGTTCTGCACGTCGAGCAGGGCGGTGGACGAGTAGCGGTCGAAATCCTGGTTGAAGTGCGCGTAGTAGTAGCCCAGGGTGACATCGTGACTCTGCCCGCCGAGATCGAACTTGCGCATCAGCCGCGTATCGTTGATGAACTCCTTCACCGGCATGGTGACGCCGCGCAGGCCACCGATCACCAGCAACCCGTTGCCATTCTGGTTCCTGGTGTCGAACGCCTGGCCGGGGTTTTCCGCATAGCGCAGTTGCAGGCCGGCGGTGCCCGCCGGCAGGTAGTTCTGCCACGCGGCAAGGTTCTGCGACGAACTCAGGAAACTGTCGGCGCTCTGCAATGTGTTGGGAAACACGCCGTTGCGCTGCGTCTCGGTGTCGCTGTAGCGCATCGATTCGGCCAGCTTCCAGCCGGCACCGAGGTCGTAGTCGAACTTCAGCGTCAGCTGGTCGCGCTTCACGTGCGTGCCTTCGCGGTTGTCGAAGTCGTACAGACTGCCATCGCCCTGCTTCATCGGCACGTGCTCGGTTTGCGGCCCGGCCATCGTGCCGAAGTTGCCGTCGAAGCCGGGAACCGCCTTGATCTTGCCGCCCGGATACGTGCGCATCGGAATGCCGAGGTACAGCGCAACCTTGTCGTCCATGTGCTTGGCGTCGATGCTGAAGCGGCCGTGCTCGAAATCCTTCGCCAGGTTCAGCCGGATCTGGCCGCCGTCGTTGGCGTTGAAACCCGGGTCGCGGATGCCGCTGTCCTTGCGGTAGAAGCCACCCACACCGAGCTTCCAGCCGCTGCCGACCGGTGTGCCGTACCAGAAATCGGCGCGCTGCAGGCCGTAGTCGCCCACGGTGTACTTGATCAGGCCGTCCGGCGTGTCGCCGACCCGGCGCGGGATGAAGTTGATCGCGCCGGCCGGCGCGTTCGAATAGAACACCGACGACGGGCCGCCGCGCACCACCTCGATCCGCTCGATCGTCTCGTCCAGCCGGAACGCCTGGTCGGCATTGAGATAGCCAAGCGCCGGGTCGTGCTGCACCGGAATGCCGTCCTCCAGCAGGTTGACCGAACCGAAGCCGTCGACCGGAATGCCGCGCGCACGGATATTGCCGCTGGCCTCGCCACCGGAGGCTTCGACCCAGAAGCCGGGTACCGACTTCATCGCCTCGGTGACCGAGGTCGGTGCCTGCATGCGCAGGCGATCCTCGTCGATGGTGGTGATCGAATAGCTGGTCTCGGCCTTGGTGCGCGTCTCCACACCGGAGCGTGCGGTGACCACCACGCTGTCGAGATTCTTGGCCTTTTCGGTGGCCGCCGTGGAGGTGCCGGGTCCGACAGGAGCACTGTCCTGGGCATATGCGGAGAGAGCGAAGCCAAGTGTCAGGCTGCCGAGCAGGGCCGTGCCGATGGAACGGCTGATAAGGGAAGTACGCAAGTTGAATGCTCCGGGGATGGGGAGATCGCGGAGCCGTGCGGGAAGTACGCGCGAAGTGACGCCGGGCGCCATCCACCTGGAATGGATCGGCAGGGTCGGCGCAGGTTCCATACAGAGGCGTCCCTGCCTGTGGTTTCCGATTTCCGTCACAGGCTCCAACGAACGCGCAGCCTAGGGGGAGCCTGTGACAGTTAGGTGCGTCGTGGCATGACAAGGCTGAAATTTAGACGTCTAAACCACGCGTCATGGCAAACGAATCGTCATGTGGGGATCACGGCCGTATGCCTGCGGATCGCCAATGGAAGACGTCTCGTGCAGGCCTGGCCGAGGCCGGCGGAGGGTTTGCCCTCGCCGTGCAACGCGATGTCTCAGCGCAGCGCCAGCGCCAGCACGATGCCGATCCACAGCGCCAGGCCCAGCCAGTTGTTGTGGCGGAACGCGGCGAGGCAGGCGTCACGCAGGCGGTCGCGGATCAGCCACAGTTGATAGCCGAACAGGCCGGCGGCGATCAGCAGGGCCAGCCAGTACGGCCAACCGAGCCCGGCGCGCTGGCCGACGAACAGCATGGCCAGCAGGAAGGTGCCCATCAGCATGCCGAGGATCGGCACGTCGGCGTCGCCGAACAGGATCGCGGTGGACTTCGCGTTGGCCTTGAGGTCGTCGTCGCGGTCGACCATCGCGTACTCGGTGTCGTAGATCACCGACCACAGGATGTTGCCGATGAACAGCAGCCAGCCGAGCGGCGGCACGGTGCCGGAGACCGCCGCGAACGCCATCGGGATCGACCAGCCGAATGCGGCGCCCAGCACGACCTGCGGCAGATAGGTCCAGCGCTTGGTGAACGGGTAGATCGCGGCCAGGGCGGCACCGGCGAAGGACAGCTCGATCGTCGGCCTGTTGGTGAACAGCACCAGCACGAACGCGAACGCCAGCAGCGCGGCGAACACGAGCAGCGCCTCGCGTGGCGTCACCCGCCCGGAAGCGATCGGCCGGCCGGCGGTGCGCGCCACCTGCGGGTCGAGCTTGCGGTCGGCATAGTCGTTGATCGCGCAACCGGCCGCGCGCATCGCGAACACGCCGAGGGTGAAGACGATCAGCAGCTTCCACGGCGGGAAGTCGCCGGCCGCCAACCACAGCGCCCACCAGGTCGGCCACAGCAGCAGCAACGCGCCGATCGGGCGATCCATCCGGGTCAGCACCAGGTAGTCCCGGGCTTTCTCGCGATAATGCGTCGGCAGTTTCTGCAGCAGCCAGTCCAGTACCCGCATGGCGCGGGTCGAGCTGTCCGCCGGGCGCACCGGTCTGGCGGCGGTTTTCGCCGGGTCGGGCCGTGGCCGGACGGCGGACGAAGGCGCTGCGCTGCGCCGCGGATGCTTCTTGCGGGATGGGGGAGCCATGCGGGGAAGTCTAGCGCGCCATGCCGCCTCGAACCGCGCGGTGGATCACTGGCCGGCTAAAGTCCCGCGCCCGGCAGCCGATATGGCCTGTGGGCGATACCGTTCGGGGTAACGCCAAGCATGCGCCGTACGAAGCCCAGGGCCGCCGGTGCCTGGAGCGTTGATGGCCGGATACGAAACCACCGAAGAGGACTCCGTTCTGTCGCGCGATGCGACCGCGGCCGATGACGGCGCTGCCGCCATGTCCGCGCCGGTGGTGGCGGAGTCTGCGGTGGCGGATTCGTCCGTGCATTCGCGCCTGCTCGATTCGGTGGCGTCATTCACCCACCACCGCGACATCGCCGCGCTCGACCACAGCCTGGCGCTTTCGTTGGCCGAGCTGACCTCGGCACGCAGCGTGACCCTGGCCAAGCGGGCGCTCGACGGCGCGTATGTGGAAAGTGTCGTGCGCTGCATGCCGGACGCACAGGGCGTCTACCAGCTGCAGGTGGACGATCCGGATCGAATCGATCCGGCGCTGCGACTGCTGCATCGCTGCATGCACCGGCTGGAAGTGCAGACGGAAAAGGTGCAGGGCCTGCACCGGCTGGTCGTGCCGATCCTGTGCGATGGCCGCGCGATCGGCGCGCTGCAGCTGGACAGCGGCATGCCGCCGGCCGCCAGCCGACCACTCGCCGACGGCTTCGCCCGCATCTACGCCAACTACACCGCGCTGCTCCATGAAAGCGAGCGCGACAAGCTGACCGGGCTGTACAACCGGCGCAGCTTCGAGCGCCAGTTGCAGCGGCTGCTGCACCAGCGCGAGCAGGCGCTGCGCGGCGCCGCCGCGGCTACGCCGGAGACGGGCGGACCTGCCGGGGAGCCGCCGCAGGTGTGGCTGGCGATCCTCGATATCGACCACTTCAAGCGCATCAACGACAACTACGGGCATGTCTACGGCGACGAGGTGATCCTGCTGCTGGCCCAGCAGATGCGCGCCTGCTTCCGCCGCAGCGACGTGCTGTTCCGCTTCGGCGGCGAGGAGTTCGTGATCCTGTTCGGCGCGACCGGAGAGGCCACCGTGCGCGCCGTGCTGGATCGTTTCCGCCAGCGCATCGCCGAGCATGTGTTTCCGCAGGTGGGCAGCGTCACCGTCAGCATCGGCTATGCCGGTGTCGGTCGCCACGATTACCCGGCGAGTGCGCTTGACCGCGCCGACAAGGCGCTCTACTTCGCGAAGCAGCACGGCCGCAACGGTACCTGCGGTTACGAGAACCTGAGCGCGCGCAGCCTGCTGGGGCGCGAGATGGCAGCGGGAAGCATCGACCTGTTCTGAGCCATCAGCTGCGCAGCAGCAGCCGGTAGGCCGGGTGCGCGCTCTCGTCCACGTGCGGGTAGCCGAGCGTGGCCAGGAACTGCCGCAACAGCGGCTGCTCGGCCGCCGGCACCTGGATGCCGACCAGGATGCGGCCGTGGTCGGCGCCGTGGTTGCGGTAGTGGAACAGGCTGACGTTCCAGTCCGGGTGCAACTGGCCGAGGAAGCGGGTCAGCGCACCGGGGCGTTCGGGGAACTCGAAGCGGTACAGCAGCTCGTCCTGCGCCAGCGGCGAGCGGCCGCCGATCATGTGGCGCAGATGCAGCTTGGCCAGCTCGTCGTCGGTGAGGTCGAGCACGTCGAACTGCTGCGCGCGGAACGCGGCGATCAGCGCCTCGCGCTCGTCGCGGCTGGCGATCTGCACACCCACGAAGAGGTGCGCGGAGCACGCGTCGCCGATGCGGTAGTTGAACTCGGTGATGGCGTGCCGGCCCAGCGCGGCGCAGAAGCGGCGGAAGCTGCCGCGTTCCTCCGGGATGGTCACCGCGAACACCGCCTCGCGCTGCTCGCCGACCTCGGCGCGTTCGGCGACGAAGCGCAGGCGGTCGAAATTCATGTTCGCGCCGGAGACGATCGCCACCAGCGCACCGTCGCCGGCACCGTGTGCGGCGACGTACTGCTTCAGTCCGGCCAGTGCCAGTGCGCCGGACGGTTCCGGCACGCTGCGGGTGTCCTGGTAGATGTCGCGGATCGCGGCGCAGATCGCGTCGGTGTCCACCCGCAGCATCGCGTCCACGTGCTGCCGGCACAGCGCGAAAGTCAGCGCGCCGACCTGCTTCACCGCGGTGCCGTCGGCGAACAGGCCGACCTCGTCCAGCGTCACGCGGGCGCCGCTTTCCAGCGAGCGCGCCATCGCATCGGCACCGGCCGCCTGCACGCCGATGACTTTTACTTCCGGCCGCAGTGCCTTGATGCACGTCGCCACGCCGGCCAGCAGCCCGCCGCCGCCGACCGGCACGAACACCGCGTGCAGCGGGCCCGGATGCTGGCGCAGGATCTCCAGCGCGATCGTGCCCTGGCCGGCGATCACCGCCGGGTCGTCGAACGGGTGCACGAACACCGCGCCATGTTTGGCCTGCAACTGCGCTGCCGCTGCCTGTGCGTCGCTGTAGGAATCACCGGCCAGCACCACCTCGACCATCGCGCCGCCAAAACGGCGCACCGCGTCCACTTTCAGCTGCGGCGCGGTCACCGGCATCACGATGGTGGCGCGGATGCCCAGCTTCGCCGCGGCCAGCGCCACGCCTTGCGCATGGTTGCCGGCGGAGGCAGCGATCACCCCACGCGCGCGCTGCGCCGCATCCAGCTGCACCATGCGGTTGTACGCGCCGCGCAGCTTGAACGAGAACACCGGTTGCTGGTCCTCGCGCTTGAGCAGCACGCGCTGGCCCAGTCGCGCGCCGAGCAGCGGTGCCGCTTCCAGCGCCGATTCGTGCGCCACTTCGTAGACGCGCGCGGTGCGGATCTGTGCCAGCAGGTCGCCGCTCGCTACCGCATCGTCATCGGCGACCTGTGGCGCAACGGCATTCATGCAGCGAGAGCCGTCGCCGGATGTGCCACCTGCAGCACGTCGACCAGCTTGCGCGTCTGCTGCAGGATCTGGCCGAGTGCGTCGTCGTCGCATTGCAGGCTCAGGGTCAGCCGCGACACCGCCGGATCATGCGTGGCGGCGACGGTCAGCGTGTCGATGTTGTAGCCGCGCGCGGCGAACAGCCCGGCCACGCGCACCAGCGCACCGGCTTCGTTCTGCAACAGGATGGACAAGGTGTGCTGCATGATGGCGCTCTCCTAGAACATGTGCGAGGTAGCCGCCTCGTGCGCGACCGGTGCCGCGCGCGAGGGGATGAAATCACCGGTGATCATCTGTGCGTAGCTGGCTCCCGGCCCGACCATCGGGTAAACGCCGGCATCCGGGTCGATCATCACTTCGAGGAAGGCCGGGCCGTCGAAGGCGAGGAAGTCGGCAATCGTCGCTTCCAGCTCGTCCACGCGTTCCAGCCGCCGCGCCCATTCGAATCCGTCGGCCTGCGCGGCGCGCACGAAGTCCTTCTTGTGCAGGCTCTTGTCGGACGCGGCGAAGCGGCCCTTGAAGTACAGCTTCTGCCACTGCCGTACCATGCCGTCGCCGACGTTGTTCAGCACCACGATCTTCAGCGGCAGGCCGTAGGTGGTGACGGTTTCCAGCTCGCCGATGTTCATGCGGATGCTGGCGTCGCCGTCGATGTCGATCACGAGTTTGTCGCGGTGCGCGAACTGCGCGCCGATCGCCGCGGGCAGGCCGAAACCCATCGTGCCCATCGAGCCGGAGGTGAGCCAATGCCGCGGCGCGCGGAAGTCGAAGTACTGCGCCGCCCACATCTGGTGCTGGCCGACACCGGTGCTGACAATCGCGCGGCCCTGGGTGTGGCGGTTGATCGCCTCGATCACCGCGTACGGCTGGATCAGCGCGCTTTCGCGGTCGTAGTTCATCGCGTGCACGCGTTTCAGCTCCGCCACGTGCGCGTGCCAGGCGTCGAGCCGCGGTCGGTGGCCGTGCGCGCGGCCGTAGGCGGTGAGCCGTTCCAGCGCCTGCCGCAGCGGGCCGACGTGATGCCAGCCGACCGGCTTCACCTTGCCGATCTCGGACGGGTCGATGTCGACCTGGGCAATGAACTTCGCCCGCGGCGCGAACTTGTGCGGCACGCCGGCCACGCGATCGTCGAAGCGCGCGCCCAGCGCCAGCACGAAGTCGCAATCCTCCACCGCGTAGTTCGCGTACGCGGTGCCGTGCATGCCGAGCAGGTGCAGCGCCAGCGGGTCGGTGCTGTCGAAGCCGCCCAGGCCCATCAGGGTGGTGGTCACCGGCAGGCCGAACGCATCGACGAACGCGCGCAGCGCGTGCGCCGCCTCGGCGGCGATCACGCCGCCGCCGGCATAGATCAACGGCCGCTCAGCCTGCATCAGCGCGGTGAACAGCGCGGCGCAATCGGCGTCGCTCAGCGTCGCCTGTTCCACCGCGCGCAGCCGTGCGCGGTAGCCGCTCAGTGCCAGCTCGCCGGTGCCGCGGAACGACAGCGCAGTGTTCTGCACGTCCTTGGGCACGTCCACCACCACCGGGCCGGGGCGTCCGCTGCGGGCGAGGGTGAACGCGGTGCGCACGGTGGCTTCCAGCTGCGCCGCGTCGGTGACCAGGAACACATGCTTGGCGCAGGCACCCATGATGTTGCTGATCGGCGCCTCCTGGAACGCGTCGCTGCCGATCGCCGCCGTGCCCACCTGGCCGCAGATCACCACCAGCGGGATCGAGTCGGCCATCGAGTCGCGCACTGGCGTGACCATGTTGGTGGCACCAGGGCCGGAGGTGACGATGGCCACACCGACCTTGCCGGACGCGCGCGCGTAGCCCGCCGCCATGAAGCCCGCGCCCTGCTCGTTGGCCGGTACCACCAGCGGCATCGGTTCGCTGCCGTCGGCGCGCGGATGTTCGGCGTTGTAGCGGAACACGGCGTCGTACACCGGCAGGATCGCGCCGCCGGAATAGCCGAACATCACCTCGACGCCTTCGTCGGCGAGTACCTGCACGATCACTTCGGCGCCGCTCATCGCCTGGCCGGCAAGCGGATGCCGGTCTGTCTTGGTCTCGGCTTTCAGTGGTTGCGCATTCACTACGAAATCCTTGAACGGTGCGGGAAAACAAGCTCCTTCTCCCCCAGCGGCGAAGCTGCTGGGGGAGAGGGTTGGGGTGAGGGGGTGCTCTTCGCTCTGGTCCCAGGGCAGAGCCCCCTCACCCAACCCTCTCCCCCGCGTGGCGGGGGAGAGGGCTCAAGCAGGCGCGGCAGTCAGCCGGCTTTCTTCAACGGCGCGACAGCGGCAGGTGCCGTGGTCGGCTGCAGCCACGGCATCCGCGCGCGCAGCTTCGCGCCGACCTGTTCGATCGGATGCTCGAGGTCGGCCTGCTTCAGGCGTTTGTAGTTCGGCAGACCAGCCTTGTATTCGGCGATCCAGTTGCGTGCGAAGGTGCCGTCCTGGATGTCGGTGAGCACCTCCTTCATGCGCGCCTTGGTACCGGCGTCGACTACCCGCGGTCCGCTGACGTAGTCGCCGTACTGCGCAGTCTCGGAGACGAACTGCAGCATCTTGGCCAGGCCGCCCTCGTAGAACAGGTCGACGATCAGCTTCAGCTCGTGCATCACTTCGTAGTAGGCGATCTCCGGCTGGTAGCCGGCTTCCACAAGCGTTTCGAAACCCTTGATCACCAGTTCGCTGGCACCGCCGCACAGCACCGCTTGCTCGCCGAACAGATCGGTCTCGGTCTCTTCCTTGAAGTCGGTCTGGATGATCATCGCGCGGCCGCCGCCGATGCCGTCGGCGTAGCCCTTGGTCTTCGCCTCGGCCTGGCCGCTGACGTCCTGGTGCACGGCCCAGATGCACGGCACGCCACGGCCGCGTTCGTACTCGCTGCGCACCAGCGCGCCAGGGCCCTTCGGCGCGACGAGGATCACGTCGATGTCGGCACGCGGTTCGATCTGCTTGAAGTGAACGTTGAAACCGTGCGCGAACAGCAGCGCGGCGCCGGGCTTGATGTTCGGCTCGATCGACTCGCGGTACAGCGTCGGCTGCACCATGTCCGGCGTCAGCACGGCGACCAGGTCGGCGCCTTTCACTGCCTCGGCCGGCTCGGCGACCTTGAAGCCGTCGGCCTTCGCCTTGTGCCAGGTGGGGCCGTTCGGGCGCAGGCCGACCACCACGTCGAGGCCGGAATCGCGCAGGTTCAGCGCGTGCGCGCGGCCCTGGCTGCCGTAGCCGAGCACGGCGATGCGGGATTGGGCGAGGGTGTTGTTGCTGCTCATGCGGTGACTCCCTGGTGGGTTTCGGTGTGGATGGATTTCGGGGTGGAGACGGTGGAACCGGGATGCGTGGTGGCGCCGTCGGAAGCGGAGCCGACCAGCAGTGCGTACTTGGCCAGCGCGCCGCGGCTGACCTTCGGTGGCGGCGCCTGCCAGAGCGCGCGGCGTGCGGCGAGGTCGGCGTCGGTGGCGATCTCGCGGCGGGTCGCGTCGATCACGATGCGGTCGCCTTCGTGCAGCAGCGCGATCGGTCCGCCGCGGGCCGCTTCCGGTGAGATATGGCCGACCATGAAGCCGTGGGTGGCGCCGGAGAAGCGGCCGTCGGTGATCAGCGCCACGTCGTCGCCGAGGCCGCGGCCGATCAGCGCGGCGGTGACGCCGAGCATCTCGCGCATGCCGGGGCCGCCGGCCGGGCCTTCGTTGCGGATCACGATGACGTCACCCCTGGCGATGTCGCCGGCCTGCACCGCGGCGAACGCCTGCTCCTCGCCCTCGTAGACGCGGGCGCGGCCTTCGAAGTGGCTGGCGCCCTTGCCGGCGCTGCTCTTATTCGGGATTTTCAGGATGCAGCCTTCCGGTGCGAGGTTGCCGTACAGGATCGAGTAGCCGCCGCGCGGCTTCAGTGGCGCGCTCACCGGATGCACCACGTCCTGCGCTTCGGCGCGCGGTGCGGCTTCGGCTTCGGCGAACAGCGAGCGGCCGGTGACGGTGGGCGTGTCCTCCAGCATGCCGGCGGCGATCAGCTCCTGCGCCACCCGTGCGCTGCCGCCGGCGCCGAACAGTTCCACTGCGGTGTAGCGGCCGCCGGGCAGCAGGTCGGCGATCACCGGCGTGTGCACCGAGGCCGGTTCGAAATCCTCCAGCGACCATTCGACGCCAGCCTCGCGCGCGATCGCCAGCAGGTGCAGCACCGCATTGGTGGAGCCGGCAGTGGCGGCGACCATGCGCGCGGCGTTGCGCATCGACGTGCGCGTGATCAGCTCGCGCGGCGTGCGATTCTCGCGCAGGCATTCCATCACCAGCTCGCCGCAGCGGAACGCGGCGGCGCCCTTGGCTGGATGGGTGGCGGGGATGTCGTTGTAGCCCATCGGCGACAACCCCAGCGTGGACAGCACCATCGCCATCGTGTTCGCGGTGAACTGGCCGCCGCAGGCACCGGCACCGGGGCAGGCGTCGCGTTCCACCGAGCTCAGTTCCTCGTCGCTGATCCTGCCCGCGCCATGGGCGCCGACCGCCTCGAACACCTGCTGGATGGTGATCGGATGATTGTCGTGGGTGCCGTGCGCGATGGTGCCGCCGTACAGCGCCACGCCGGGGATGTTCAGCCGCGCCAGCGCCATCGCCGCGGCCGGGATGGTCTTGTCGCAGCCGCACAGCACCACCATCGCGTCCAGGCAGTGGCCGTCCACCGCCAGCTCGATCGAGTCGGTGATCACCTCGCGGCTGATCAGCGACGAGCGCATGCCCGGCGTGCCCATCGCGATGCCGTCGGTAACGGCGATCGTGTTGAACTCGATCGGCGTGCCGCCAGCGGCACGGATGCCGGCCGCGGCCTCGACCGCGAGCTCGCGCAGGTTGAGGTTGCACGGGCTCACGTTCGACCAGGTATGCACCACCGCGACCAGCGGTCGCGCGATCGCCTCGTCGTCGAGGCCGGTGGCGCGCAGCATGGCGCGGGCGGGGGCGCGGTCGGGGCCGCTCTTGATCAGGTCACTGCGCATGGCGGTTCCGGGTTCTAGCCCTCTCTCCCGCACAGCGGGGGAGAGGGTTGGGTGAGGGGGATGCTTTGGATTTTGAAATGGACGTCCGTTTGAGAGACGAGCAAGAGTGCCCCCTCACCCCAGCCCTCTCCCCCACGCGTTGCGCGGGGGAGAGGGAGTTGGCGCGCGGCACGAAGGGATTCAGCCGCATGCGCGTGCTCCGCAGAAGAACGCGGCGGCGTTGTCGGCGTGATCCTCGATCGCGGCAAGCACCGCGTCGCGCACTTCGTCGGTGCCGGCGTGGCCGCCGATGTCGCGGCTGTGCGGGCCGTGGTGCAGCACCTGCTCGACCGCCGATTCGATCGCCACGGCCTCGGCTTCCAGGCCCAGCGAATGGCGCAGCAGCAGCGCGGCGGAAAGGATCGCGCCGACCGGATTGGCCGTGCCGGTGCCGGCGATGTCCGGCGCGGAGCCGTGGATCGGTTCGTACAGTCCACGACGACCGTCGCCCAGTGACGCCGATGGCAGCAGGCCCAGCGAGCCGGCCAGCGCGGCAGCCTCGTCGGTGAGGATGTCGCCGAACAGGTTCTCGGTGACCACCACGTCGTAGCGGTTCGGCTGGGTCAGCAGCAGCATCGCCATCGAGTCGACCAACTGGTGCTCGAGCTTCACGTCCGGATACTCGGCGGCCATGCGCTGCACCGTGCTGCGCCACAGCCGCGAGGTTTCCAGCACGTTCGCCTTGTCCACCGAGGTGACGTGGCGGCGGCGGCCGCGCGCCAGCTCGAATGCGCGGCGCACCACGCGCTCGATCTCGGCCACGGTGTACCTGCATTCGTCGGTGGCGGCGTCGGCACTGCGCGTCTTCGCGCCGAAGTAGGCGCCGCCGGTGAGTTCGCGCACGAACAGCACGTCGACGTGCTTCAGCTTGTCGTTTTTCAGCGGCGACAGATCGGCCAGCGCCGGATGCACCTGCAGCGGGCGCAGGTTCGCGTACACGCCGAGCGCGGCGCGCAGCGCCAGCAAGCCTTGCTCGGGGCGCACCGGCGCGTTCGGATCGGACCACTTCGGGCCACCGACGGCACCGAGCAGCACTGCATCGGCGGACCGGCACGCCGCCAGCGAGGCGGCCGGCAAGGGTTCGCCGGTGGCGTCGATCGCGGTGCCGCCGATCAGCTGTTCCTCGAACGCGAACACGTGCTCGTAGCGCGCGGCCACGGTCTTCAATACGGCCACCGCGGCGGCGGTGACCTCGGGGCCGACGCCATCGCCGGGCAGGGTAACGATGCGTGCCTTCATGTGTTTGCTTCCGCGGAATGGGTAGATGGAGACAGGGGCTGACTAAACCGTTCGTCATCCCAGCGAACGCTGGACAAGCGCGAAGCGCGCAGAACGCCCGAAGGGCGGCCCCGAAGGGGCGAGCGCAGCGAGTAATCCAATGCCTTGTACCAAGGCGAAGGCGCTGGACCCCAGCGTCCGCTGGGGTGACGAGCAGGGGAATCGCGATTCATGCGGCAGCCTCCGCGCGTTGTTCGTATGCGCCGATCGCGTCAGCGTGCTGCAGCAGATAGCCGAGCTGATCGACGCCGTTGAGCAGGCAGTGCCGCGCGAACGGCTCCAGCCGGAACGGGATGCGGCCGCCGTCGGGCAGCGCGATGTACTGCTCGCGAACGTCGATCGCCAGCTCGATGCCCGGGTGCTTGAGCAGCCAGCGGTGTTCCAGTTCGTCGATGACGATGGCCAGCAGGCCGTTCTTCAGCGCGTTGCCGCGGAAGATGTCCGCGATCTCGCTGCACAGCACCGCGCGGATGCCGTAGTCCAGCAGCGCCCACGGCGCATGCTCGCGCGAGGAGCCGCAGCCGAAGTTGCGCCCGGCGACGAGGATCGAGCAGCCGCGTGCTTCCGACTGGTTCAACGGGAACGCCGGGTTGTCGCTGCCGTCGGCCTGGTAGCGCCAGTCGTGGAAGCACAGCTGGCCCAGCCCCTCGCGCGTCGTCGTGGTGAGGAAGCGCGCCGGGATGATGCGGTCGGTGTCGATGTTCTCGTCGGCCAGCACGGCGGTACGGGAGTGGAGGCGGGTGATGGGTTTCATGCGGATCTCCTCGAACTGGCAGCCTTGGCTCCTCCCCCTGCTTGCTCCAAAGGGACTTCCTTCGGTCGCAGGGGGAGGTTGGGAGGGGGTAATGCTCTGGAGTTCGCGGCAAAGAGCACCCCACCCCGACCCTCCCCTGCGAGCAGGGGAGGGAGCAAGGCGAAAGGCGTCGTGCTCATGCCGCCACCTCCACCAGGTACTCGCGCGGATCGGCGATGCGCCCGGCGATTGCCGATGCCGCGGCGGTGGCCGGACTGGCCAGCACGGTGCGCGCGCCCTTGCCCTGGCGGCCCTCGAAGTTGCGGTTGGAGGTGCTCACCACCAGTTGGCCCGGCTGGGCCAGGTCGCCGTTCATCGCGATGCACATCGAGCAGCCCGGCACACGCCACTCGGCGCCGGCGGCGGTGAACACGTGGTGCAGGCCTTCGCGCTCGGCATCGCGGCGCACCGCTTCGGAACCGGGTACCACCAGCATGCGCACGCCGTCGGCGATGCGCCGGCCGTGCAGCACGCGCGCCGCTTCGCGCAGGTCGGACAGGCGCGAGTTGGTGCAGCTGCCGACGAACACCACGTCGACCGGCGTGCCCTGCATCGGCTGGCCGGGCTTGCTCTGCATGTAGTCGAGCGCGCGGCGCTCCTGCGCATTCGTGGCGGCCGGCACCGGCGCGTCCATCGCGATCGCCATGCCGGGATGGGTGCCGTAGGTGACGGTCGGCTTCACCGCGCCCGCGTCGATGCGCACTTCGCGGTCGTAACGCGCGCCGTCGTCGCTGCGCAGTGCGCGCCACTTCGCCACCGCTGCGTCCCACGCCTCCCCCTGCGGCACGCGCGGGCGACCCTTCAGCCAGGCGAACGTGGTCTCGTCCGGCGCGATCAGCCCGGCGCGCGCGCCGGCTTCGATCGACATGTTGCAGACGGTCATGCGTTCGTCCATCGACAGTGCCTCGATCGCCGCGCCGCGGTACTCCAGCACGTAGCCGGTGCCGCCATCGACGCCGATCGTGCCGATGATGTGCAGGATCAGGTCTTTCGCGCCCACGCCGGGCGGCAGCTGGCCGTCCACGTGGATCGCCATGGTCTTCGGCCTGCGCTGCAGCAGGCATTGCGCCGCCATCACGTGGCCGACCTCGGTGGTGCCGATGCCGAACGCCAGTGCGCCGAACGCACCGTGGGTCGAGGTGTGGCTGTCGCCGCAGACGATCGTCATGCCCGGCTGGGTTGCGCCCAGCTCCGGGCCGATCACGTGCACGATGCCGCGGTCGGCGCTGTCCCAGCCATGCAGCTCGACACCGAACTCGCGGCAGTTGGATTCCAGCCGCGCGACCTGCGCCTGCGCTTCGGCGTTCGCATACGGACGGCTGCCGTCGGCGTTGGTCGGCAGGGTCGGCGTGGAATGATCCAGCGTGGCCAGCATGCGGTCGGGCCGGCGCAGTTTCAGTCCGCGCTCGCGCAGTTCGCTGAACGCCTGCGGCGAGGTGACCTCATGCACCAGGTGCAGGTCGACGTAGATCACCGCCGGCGTGTCGGCGGTTTCGGCGGCGACGACGTGGGCGTTCCAGACTTTTTCGAAGAGGGTCTGCGGGTTCATGCCGCTGCCTCCGTGGGAGTCGGCTGTTCCTGAGGAGTCCGGCCATGGATGGCCGGTTCTTGATCTTCGCGGTCAGGGACGACCGCATTAACCACACTCAACCAGCCATAGCGATCCTCGGTGCGGCCGTCGAATAATCCGAAGAACGCTTGCTGCAATGCCTTGGTAACCGGGCCGGGCGCACCCTTGCCGATCATCTTGCGGTCGACCGAGCGCACCGGGGTGATCTCGGCGGCGGTGCCGGTCATGAACACTTCGTCGGCCGAATACAGCGCTTCGCGCGGCAGGTCGCGCTCTTCCACCGCGATGCCGAGATCGGCGGCCAGAGTGAGCACCGCATCGCGGGTGATGCCGGCCAGGATGCCGGCGCTGGAGGGTGGCGTGAGCAGCCTGCCGCGCTTCACCAGGAACAGGTTCTCGCCGGCACCTTCGCTGAGCAGGCCGTTGTGGCCCAGCGCGATGCCCTCGTCGTAACCGTTGCGGCGCGCCTCCAGTCCGATCAGCTGGCTGGACAGATAGTTGCCGCCGGCCTTGGCCCAACTGGGGAGGGTGTTCGGCGCGGGGCGGTTCCACGACGACACACACACGTCGGCGCCGCGTTCGGCCGCTTCGCCAAGGTACGCGCCCCAAGCCATTGCCATGATCGCCACCTCCACCGGCGCGCCATCCTTTGCCAGCACACCCAGCCCGCCGGCACCGCGGAACACGATCGGCCGCACGTAGGCCGATGGCATCCGGTTCGCGCGGATCACGTCGAGGCAGGCGGCGTTGATCTCGTCCTCGCTGTAGCCGACCTCGATCTCGTAGACGCGCGCCGATTCGAACAGCCGGCGGGTGTGCTCGGCCAGCCGGAAATACGCCGGCCCGCGCGGCGTGGCGTAGACGCGCTCACCCTCGAACACGGACGAGCCGTAATGCAGCGCGTGCGCGCTGACGTGGGTGGTGGCCTCGGCCCATGGCTTGATCTGGCCGTTGTGCCACAGAAAGGGCGTGCTCATGCGGTGGTCTCCTTGTGCGCGCGTCCGTGCGCGTGCGAGAGCGCGGCCATGGAGGGCCGCTTGTTGATCTGTGAGTTCGACGCAGATTGGCGGGCGATCCGGTTGACGATGACCAGTGCGGCCAGCGCGGTGGCCTCGACGATGTCGGTGCTGGCACCGTGGCCGCGCCAGTCGCGGGCGGCGTGGCGTGCGCTCAATTGGGCGTGGCCCTGGGCGTCGCCGCCTTCGCCCATCGCGTCGATCTGGAAGCGGGTGAGTTCCAGCGGCGTGTCGGTGGCGCGTTCGATCGCGCGCAGCACCGCGTCGACCGGGCCGTCGCCGATGGCCGCCTCGCCGATCTCGTGGCCGTCGTCGTGGGCCAGCTTCACCGAGGCCGAGGCGCTGCCGCCCAGATGCGAGCTGGTGTGCAACTGCACCAAATGCCACGGGCCGACGGCGTGCGGGTCGTGGCCCAGCGCCAGCGCTTCCAGGTCCTCGTCGTGCAGCTCGCGGCCGTGGTCAGCCAACGTCTTGAAGCGGGTGAAGATGTCGTCCAGCGCGGCGTCATCCGGCGTGTAACCCAGCGCCTGCAGGCGCTGGCGCAGCGCGGCGCGGCCGGAGTGCTTGCCCATCACGAGGCTGGTCGCGGCGATGCCGACGTCCTGCGGCCGCATGATTTCGTAGGTGCCGCGATGCTTGAGCATGCCGTGCTGGTGGATGCCCGACTCGTGCGCGAACGCATTCGCACCCACGATCGCCTTGTTGCGCGGCACCGCCTGGCCGGTCAGTTCGGTCAGCAGGCGCGAACTCGGATACAGCTGGCGGGTGACGATGCGCGTGTCGACGCCGAAGTGCGGCGCGCGCACCTTCAACGCCATCACCACTTCTTCCAGCGCGGCATTGCCGGCGCGTTCGCCGATGCCGTTGATGGTGCACTCCACCTGGCGCGCACCGGCGCTCACCGCCGCCAGGCTGTTCGCCACCGCCATGCCGAGGTCGTCGTGGCAATGGCTGGAGAAGATCACCTTGTCCGCGCCGCGCACGTGCTGGCGCAGGTAGCGGAACAGCTCGACGATCTCGGTCGGCGTGGTGTAGCCCACCGTGTCCGGCGCGTTGAGCGTGGTGGCGCCGGCGGCGACCGCGGCGCTGAACACTTCGACCAGAAAATCTGGTTCAGTCCGTAAAGCGTCCTCGGCGGAAAACTCCACTTCGTGGCACAGCCCGCGGGCACGTTCGATCGCGCGCGCCGCGGTGTCCAGCACCTGCGCCTTGCTCATGCCCAGCTTGTGCTCGCGATGCAGCGGGCTGGTCGACAGGAACAGGTGGATGCGCGAGTGGCGTGCCGTCTTGAGCGCGCGTGCCGCGCTGTCGATGTCACCGTCCTGGCAGCGCGCCAGCGCGCACACAGTGGTGTTTTTCAGCGCCCCGGCGATTTCCGCAACTGCAGCAAAATCGTCCGGCGACGCCTGCGGAAAGCCGGCCTCGAGGATGTCCACGCCGAGCGCCTCGAGCTGCAGCGCCATGCGCAGTTTCGCGCGCCGGTCCATCGAGAAACCGGGCGCCTGCTCGCCGTCGCGCAGGGTGGTGTCGAAGATCCGCACGCGTTCGGCGACTACGTCGTCGTCGCTGGCGGAAGCATTGTGCTGGTCGGGGTTTTTCATCATGGCTCCGCTGTGGGCGGCGCCGAAGGCACAAAAAAACCCCGCATCCGTTACCGGGTGCGGGGTTCTTTGGGTGTTTTCAGGTTTTTCTAGCTACCTGGACACATGCCCTCAGCCCGCACCTCCGTTGGTAATAAGGAGTACGAGTACGAGGGTGATAAGGAGCGTGCCGCCGAGCTGCAGCAGGCCGTCGACCGTCGCGAGACGGTTCATTTCGGCGATGCGGCAATGGCTGCTGCGCTGCGACATGAAACCGACCTTAGGGCACTTCGCACGGCGGCGTCAACAGTTTCATCTGAAATCAGTTGATCGGCTTGCTTTGGACGTCCAGATGTCCAGATGGTTTTGCCGGGCAAGGTGCGGAATGTTTTACGAGGGCAGCAGCCAATCCTGCAGGGCCGTGTCGCTGGCGGCCAGCGGCTCGGCGCGGGCGTTGCGCGCCAGCATCGCAGCCAGGACCGGGGGAACCTCGACCGGGCGGCCGACCAGCGGCTCCACCACGCTCTCGAACTTGGCCGGGTGGGCGGTGGCGACCACCGCCCATGGCGCATCGTCGCCGTCCGCGCGCAGCTGGTCGAGCAGGTGCATCGCGGTGGCGGTATGCGGGCAGAACACTTCGCCGTGTGCGTGTGCATGATCGGCGATGGTGCGGCGGATGGTGGCGTCGTCGACGCTGTGCGCCTGCAGCAGCTGGCGCAGGCGGGCTTCGTCGGGGAACGTCCAGCGCAACCGCTCGAAGTTGCTGGGTGCGCCCACGTCCATCGCGTTGGCGAGGGTGGCGATCGCTTCGCGCGGCGTGTACTCGGCACCGGCGAAGTAGTCGGGCAGGGTGGTGTTCGCGTTGCAGGCCAGCCGCACTTCGCCGGTCGGCAGGCCCAGTTCGCGCACCCACAGGCAGGCCATCGCGTTGCCGAGGTTGCCGGTGGGCACGATGAAGTTCAGCGGCGTGCCGTGCTCGCGCCACCAGCCCAGCGCGGCGTGCGCGTAGTAGCTCATCTGCGGCAGCAGCCGGCCCAGGCTGATGCTGTTCGCCGAGGACAGCGGCCGCTGCGCCTGCAGCGCGGGGTCGTTGAGCGCGGCCTTGACCATGCGCTGGCAGTCGTCGAAACGGCCGGCCACGCGCAGCGCGCTGACGTTGCCGCCGAAGCAGCCGAGCTGGTGCGCCTGCCGTGGCGAGACCAGGCCGTCCGGATACAGGATCGCCACGTTCACGTTCGGCTGGCGGTGGAATGCGGCGGCCACCGCGGCGCCGGTGTCGCCCGAGGTGGCGACCAGGATGGTCAGCGGCCGCGCATCGGCGCGCGGCAGCCGGCGCAGGCAGGCGGCGAGGAAGCGCGCGCCGAAATCCTTGAACGCCGAAGTGGGACCGTGGAACAGCTCCAGCATCGTCGTATGCGGATGCGCCGGCAGCGCGCGCAGCGGCGCGTCGAAGGTGAATGCCTCGGCGCAGATGGCGGGCAACTGGTCGGCCAGCGCATCGCCGGCGAAGAACGGCGTCAGCAGGGTGGCCGCGGTATCGGCCAGCGAGCCGTGCGGGTCGAACGCGGCCGGATCGAGCGTGGGCAACTGCTCCGGCACGTACAGGCCGCCGTCCGGCGCCAGTCCGGCGGCGATCGCCTGGCTGATCGGCACGGCCGGGGTACCGCCGCGGGTGCTGCGGTAGCGGATCGGCTCGCTCATGCACGCCTCGAACTGTAGGAGCGCACCCTGTGCGCGATCAGCGCGTCAACGTTGCGCTTTTCGACGAGGTCAAAGGCATCGCGCACAGGGTGCGCTCCTACGGGGCGCGCGCTCATGGCAGAACCTCGTCGAGCGAGTCGATCAACGTCGCGGCCGGCCCATCGATCGGCGAAACCCAGCCGTCGCTGTCCAGCCCGGCGTCGGCGAACGCGGCTTGCATCGCTACGCTTGCCGCGTCGGCGTCGGCACGGTTGTCATACCAGCCGAACACACTGGGGCCGGCGCCGGAGATGCTGGCGCCGAGTGCATGGTGATCGAGCGCAGCCTGTTTCACTCTGGCGAAGTTCGGGATCAGCGGCGCACGGCGTGGTTCCACCAGCACGTCCTTCAAACCTTCGCGCACCAGCGAGGCATCGCCGCGGTAGCAGCCGGCCAGCACCAGGGCGAGGTTCGAGCTCTGTGCCACGAACTCGCCGAGTGCGTAGTGACCGGCCAGCGCGGCGCGCGCCCGGCGCGTTTCCAGCACCACGTGCGGATGCACCAGCGCGCAGTGCCATGCGGCCGGCACGTCGATGCGCAGCAGGCGTTCGTGGGTGGCCAGCACCAGGCCGCCGAGCAGCATCGAGCCGAGGTTGTCGCCGTGGCGGCTACCGCTGGCCACCGCCTCGCCATCCAGCGCAAAGCCATACAGCGCCTCGCGTGGCAGCGGTTGCGCCAGCAGCGCATTCGCGGCGACCAGCGCGGCCACGCAGGAGGCGGCCGAACCGCCCATGCCCGAGCCCAGCGCGATGCCCTTGTGCAGCACCAGCTCGAAGCCGTGCTGCAGGCCGAGCGCCTTGCGCAGCGAGAGCAGCGCGGTGCCGGCGGTGTTCGCGCGCGGGTCGGTGGGCAGATCGGTGACGCAGCCGCGGATCGCCGCGATGCGCACCACCGGCTCGTCGATGCGGCGCACCTCGGCGCGATCGCCGGCGCCAACCACGCTGTGGCCGAGCAGATCGAAACCGACGCCGACGTTGCCGACGCTGGCGGGTGCGAAGGCACAGGCGACTTGCGGGGGTTTGGGGCGGCGCGGTGAGGCCATGACGGATTCCAGCAAGGAGGAATTCATGCGCGCACCTCCAGCGACTCGGCGATGCGCAGCAGGTCGGTGAACACGCCGGCGGCGGTCACTTCCGGACCGGCGCCGGGGCCTTGCACCGACAGCGGATTATCGCAGTAGCGGCGGGTGGTGAACTGCACGATGTTGTCGGTGAGCCGGGTGTGCGCGAACGCGTGGGTAGTTGGCAGCACCAGCAGCCGCACGCTGGCGCGGCCATGCCGGTCCAGTTGCGCCACGTGGCGCAGCACGCCGCCTGCGGCACGCGCCTCGGCCAGCTTCGCCGCCATCGGCGTATCCAGTTCGTCCAGCCGCTGCATGCATTCGTCCAGCGGCAGGGCGGCCAGCGCGGGCGGCACCAGGCCTTGCAGGTCGACGTCTTCCAGCGACAGCGGCCAGCCCGCCTCGCGCGCCAGGATCACCAGCTTGCGCGCCACGTCGAGGCCGGACAGGTCGTCGCGCGGGTCGGGTTCGGTATAGCCCAGCGCGTGCGCCTCGCGCACCAGCGCGGAGAACGGCTGCTGGCCGTCGTGGCGGTTGCACAGCCAGGCCAGCGTGCCGGAGAACATGCCGTCGACCGCGAGCAGCTCGTCGCCGGTGTCGAGCAGGTCGCGCAGGGTCTGCACCACCGGCAGGCCCGCGCACACGGTGGCCTCGTAGCGGAAGCGCGCGCCGCTGGCGCAGGCCGCGCGGATCGCCTG
>DATCUT010000110.1:0-12073 GCA_036561785.1 Rhodanobacter sp. | reverse complement strand
GCCAGCGGCCGCACGCCTCTCACGGCATGAGCGCCGCCAGGCCGCGCGAGCCTGCGCCATCCGCCACGACTTTCGCCGTGCTTGGCTACGGCCGCTTCGGCAAAGCCTTCGCCGACCTGCTGTTGCAGGCGGGGCATCGCGTGCGCGCCTGGGATCCGCACGCGGATGTTCCCGCCGCACTGGCCGTCGCGTCGATGCCTGCCGCCGTCGGCGAGGCACGCTGGATCGTGCTGGCGATGCCGGTGCCGCACATGCGCGATGCCCTGCTCACGCTGCGTCCGCTGCTGCATGCCGGGCAGACCGTGCTCGACGTGGGCAGCGTGAAAATGCATCCCTGCGCGATGATGGACGAGCTGCTCGGCACAGACATTCCGCATGCCGGCACGCATCCGCTGTTCGGCCCGCTGAGCTTGGCCCGCGACGAACGCCCGCGGCGCACGGTGATCTGTCCCGCTGCGGATCATCCGCAGGCCGCCGCACGCGCCGGCGGACTGTTCCGCGGCCTCGGCTGCGAGGTCATCGTGCAGGACCCGGAAAGCCACGACCGCGCCATGGCCAGGACCCACGCGCTGGCGTTCTTCATCGCCAAGGGACTGATCGGCCTCGGCGTGGACGACGGCCTGCCGGTGGCGCCACCGTCGTTCCAGGGCATGAAGCACATGCTGGCCGCGGTGCGCGGCGACGCCGGCCACCTGTTCTCTGCCATCCAGCGCGAGAACCCGTTCGCCGCCGAAGCGCGTGCGCAACTGCTGGCCGAACTCGAACGGGTGCATCGGCAACTGCTGGCCGACGTGGACGGCGACAGCCTGGCCATCCCCGGGCCACCCGCATGAGCTTCCACGACCTGCGCGGTTTCCTCGCGCATCTCGAACGCGAGCGGCAGCTGCTGCACGTGGCGGCGCCGGTCGATCCGCACCTGGAATCCACCGCGCTCAGCCTGCGCGCGCTGCGCGAGGGCGGCCCCGCCTTGCTGATGAAGCGGCCCGGCGATTCTTCGCATGCGCTGCTGGGCAACCTGTTCGGCCACCGCCGGCGCATCGAACTGGCGCTGGCCGGGCGGCCGCTGGCTTCCCTGCGCGAACTCGGCCAGTTGCTCGCCGCGATCAAGGAGCCGCGCTGGCCGTCCAGCCTGCGCCAGGCGCTGGCGACCTGGCCGGAACTGGCGCACGTGGCACCGCAGCGTGTGCACGAGGCGGCGTTCGAACACGAAACATTGCGCGGCGGCGAGATCGACCTCGCGCGAGTACGCCGGCCACGCGCGCCGCGTGATGATGGGCGTGTGGTCGTACCTGCGCCAGTTCACCTACACCAAGTTCGTAATCGTCACCGACGACGACATCGACGTGCGCGACTGGTCGGCCGTGATCTGGGCGGTATCGACCCGCGTCGATCCGGCGCGCGACTCGATGCTGGTGGAAAACACCCCGATCGACTGCCTCGACTTCGCCAGCCCGGTCGCCGGACTCGGATCCAAGCTCGGCATCGACGCCACCCACAAATGGCCGTCCGAAACCAGCCGCATCTGGAGCCGGCCGATCGCGCCGGATGCCGCGGTGGAGCGCCGCGTCGACGCGCTGTGGGCGGCGCTGCGCGACAAGTAGGAGCGCACCCTGTGCGCGAATGCCTTTCCGTCACGTGACGAAGAGCCATCGCGCACAGGGTGCGCTCCTACCGCCTCACGGCTCGTCGTGCGTCACGTGCTCGACCGGCGCCGGTTTGTCCCAGCCGGGGTCGTTGAAGTACTGCGGATAGTGCGCGATCGCCGCGCGCATGTCGGCCACCGCCTCGACCTTCTTCGGATCGGCCTTCAGTGCCTGTGCCGCGCCCAGCAGCGGTACCAGGATGCCGTGCAGCGCGGCGTCGGGCTCGGCTGCCAGCTTGCAATGGGCGAACATGTAGGTCACTGCTTCCTCGACGCTGGTGGCCCGGTCCACCGCCATCGGCGCGCTCATGTGGCCCATCTCGTAGTGGCGCAACTCGTCCACTGCGGCATGCGCGCGGCGCATGCCCTCGCTCAATGGCGCGTCCGGCGCCCAGCGCTGCAATGGCACCGGCGCAGCGGCCGTGGCGGCGTGCGACGCATGGCCTTCGTGGGCGTGCTGGGGGGATGCCTGCGCCGCCACGGCCAGAGCGAGGCCACACGCCAGTGCAAGAACGGTTTTGACGGATTTCATGCGGGAGACTCCAGCAGGCGGCGCGGCTGCCGCGGATGGCAGGATGCTAGCGCGCCATGACGCAATCCCGACTGATCCACGTCAACCTCGCGGCACGCACCTGCCAACACACGGCTCACGCCGACCCGGAAGCGTGCAGCAACGCACCTGCCGCATCGCGGACACTGACATCCACCGCGACACCTTGACGCACGCTCTCGGTGACCACGCAGAAGTCCTCGAACTGCTGCAGCAGCCGTTCGATCTGCACGTAGTCGGCAGCGGCCTCCGGCAGCTCGATCGCCACGTCGACATGCGCCACGCGCAGGCGCTTGTGCTCGTTGCGTTCCAGCCGCGCCTTCGCCCGGGTCACGATGCTGCCCGGATGGTTCTTGTACTTGCGCAGCGAGAACAGCAGGCTGGCACTCAGGCAATTGGCCACGGCGGCGGCCAGCATGCGCGACGGGTTCGGGCCGGTGTCGCCACCGAGCGGCGCGGACTCGTCGGTGTGCAGCGCGGGGATCGCGGTGTCGTCGAACTCGATGCGGAAAACGTAATCCGATTCCTGGGTCAGGGTGAGGGTGAATTCCTGGGTCTCGCTCATGCTCACACTCCTTCGGCGCTAGGTGTTTCGGTTGGCGGATGGCGCTGCAGCCATACGTAATACAGCAGCGGAATCACCAGCAGGGTCAGTGCGGTCGACACCAGGATGCCGAAGATAAGCGATACCGCCAGGCCCTGGAAGATCGGGTCGTCGAGGATGAAGAAGCCGCCGATCATCGCCGCCAGCCCGGTCAGCACGATCGGTTTCGCGCGCACCGCCGCGGCGTTGATCACCGCATCGCGCAACGGCTGTCCGGCGGCCAGTGCATGGTTGATGAAGTCGATCAGCAGGATCGAGTTGCGCACGATGATGCCGGCCAGCGCGATCATGCCGATCATCGAGGTGGCGGTGTACTGCGCGCCCAGCAAGGCATGTCCCGGCATCACGCCGATCACGGTCAGAGGGATCGGCGCCATGATGATCAGCGGCACCACGTAGCTCTTGAACTGACCGACCACCAGCAGGTAGATCAGCAGCAGGCCGACCGAATAGGCCAGCCCCATGTCGCGGAACGTCTCGAACGTGATCTGCCATTCGCCATCCCACTTCACCGCGGCGCGGGTGGTGTCGGTGGGCTGCGCGATGAAGTGCTGCCGCAGCAGCTGGCCGTCCAGCCGCTCGCGGCCAAGTTCGCCAACCAGCGAGAACATGCCGTACAGCGGGCTGTCGGTGGCGCCGGCGTCGTCGCCGGTGACCGTGGCATAGGGCAGCAGATCCTTGTGATAAATCGCCTTTTCCCGGTTCGCCGGCTGCACGCTCACCACCTCGGACAACGGCACCAGCGCACCGCCTTGCGCGCGCACGCGCAAGGCCAGCAGCTGGTTCATCGCGGCCTGGTCGCCGGCGTCAAGGCGCAGGCGTATCGGCACCGCGTATTTCGCGTGGCCATCCATCAGCCAGGTTGCATCGTCGCCGGACAGTGCGCTGCGCAACACCTGCGCGATGGATGCCTGATCCAGCCCCAGCCGCGCCGCGCGTGCGCGATCGACCACCAGCACCTCGCGTGGCGCATCCGCCTCCACGCTGGTGTCGACATCGACGATGTCGGGGTTGGCCCTGAATTTCTGCTCCAGCTCGCGCGCCGTGCGGCGCACGCTGGCGTAGTCGGGCCCGTAGACCTCGGCCACGATCGGTGCGAGCACCGGCGGACCGGGCGGCACCTCGACCACTTTCACCGAGGCACCGTAGCGTGCGCCGATGCGGGCCAGCGCCGGCCGCACGGCCAGCGCGATGGCGTGGCTCTGGCGCGAGCGCTCACTCTTGTCGACCAGGCTCACCTGCAGGTCGCCGACGATCGGACCACTGCGCAGGTAGTACTGGCGCACCAGCCCGTTGAAGGTGATCGGTGCGGCGGTGCCGGCATAGCCCTGCCAGTCCTTCACTTCGGGCACGCCGGCCAGGCTCTGCGCCAGCTCGCCGAGCAGGCGGTTGGTGCGCTCCAGCGTGCTGCCCTCGGGCATGTCCACCACGATCTGGAACTCGGACTTGTTGTCGAACGGCAGCATCTTCAGCACCACCGCCTTGACCACCACCAGCCCCACGGCGGCCAGCACCAGCACGCCCATCGCGGCAAACAACAGACGGCGTCGGCGCGGCGCGCGGTTGCCATCGAGGAACGGCAGCATCAGGCGATGGAAGACGCGATGCAGGCGGCCGCCGTCCGCGGCATGACTGTCGGTCGGCGCAGCCTGGGTGTGGTGCCGGTGACGGCCGAGCAGCTTCAGCGCCAGCCATGGCGTCACGATCAGCGCGACCGCCAGCGACAGCAGCATGCCGGCCGAGGCGTTGATCGGGATCGGGCGCATGTACGGCCCCATCAGGCCGGACACGAAGGCCATCGGCAGCAGCGCGGCGATCACCGTGAAGGTGGCCAGGATGGTCGGCCCGCCGACCTCGCTGACCGCCGCGGGAATCGCCTCACGCAGGGTGCGCCCGCCATGGATCGGGACTGGCTCGGATTGGCCGGGCTGCAAGCCCGCCTGTGCGGTCCATGCCCCCGTCGTTTCTTGGCCCATGGAACCACCATGGGCCGGCGAAACGCCGGGAGCCTGTCCTCGCACAGCCAGGCTTTCGCCTCGACCACCCCGAACCAGTCCCGATCCCGCCATGTGCCGGTGGATGTTCTCCACCACCACGATCGCATCGTCGACCAGGATGCCGATCGAGAAGATCAGCGCGAACAGCGAGACGCGGTTGATGGTGAAACCCATCGCCCACGACGCGAACAAGGTCAGCGCCAGGGTGATGACCACTGCGCTGCCGACCACGACCGCCTCGCGCCAACCCATCGTCAGCAGCACCAGCAGCACCACCGAGAAGGTGGCGAAGATCAGCTTGTGGATCAGCTTGTCCGCCTTGTCGGTGGCGGTCTGGCCGTAGTCGCGGGTCACCGTGACGTGGACGCCGGCGGGAATCACCACGCCTTCGAGCACATGCAGTTGCGCACGGATCGCGCCGGTGATGTCGGCGGCGTTGGTACCGGGCTTCTTCGCCACCGCGATGGTCACTGCCGCTGCGTTGCCGGTGGCAGGGCCGGCCTTGCCGGCGGGCGCACCGAACCAGACATAGCGGCTGGGCAGGTCGGCGCCCTGACGGATCGTGGCCACGTCGGAGAGGAACACCGGCTGGCCGTTCTTCAGGCCGATCACCAGTTGCGCCACATCCGCTGCGTCGGCGAGAAAACGCCCGGCGGTCACTGGCACATCGCGGTTGCCCGTCACGCGATCGCCGGCCTGGGTCACCACATTGGCTGCGCGCAAGGCGCTCGCCAGGTCGCCGACCGCCATGCCGTAGGCGGCCAGTTTCGCCGCATCCAGCTCCACCACCACCGCCCGCTCGGGCGCGCCGATGGTGTAGACGTCGCGCGTGCCGGGCACGCGCTTCAATTCGGTTTCCAGCGTATGCGCGACTTCGGCCAGTTGGGTCGGACCTTGCGCGGGATCGTCGCTCCACAGCGTGAGCGCCATTACCGGCACGTCGTCGATGCCCATCGGCCGCACCAGCGGCTGGCCCACGCCCAGGTTGGGCGGCACGAAGCCCTGGTTCTGGAACACCTGGTTGTACAGCCGCACGATCGCGGTCTGCCGCGGCACGCCGACCTGGAACTCCACCGTGATCACCGCCATGCCGGGCCGGCTCACCGAATAGACGTGCTTGACGCCTTCGAGCTCGGCCAGCTTCTGCTCCAGCGGATAGGCCACCAGGTTCTCGACGTCGTGCACGCCGGCGCCGGGGAACGGCACCATCACGTTGGCCATGGTCACGTCGATCTGCGGCTCTTCCTCGCGCGGCGTGATCATCACCGCGACCAGGCCGAGCAGCAGTGCCGCGATCGCCATAATCGGCGTCAGCGGCGAACGCTGGAATGTACGGGCGATACGGCCGGAGAAGCCGAGCTGCGGCTCGCTCATGGTGCGACCCCGCGCCGGTTCTCGGTCAGCCAGCGTGCGGCGGCGGCCGGATCGGTGGCGACCCGTTCGCCGTCATCGAGCCCGGCCAGTACTTCGACCTGGTCCGCGTAGCGATGACCGATGCGCAACTGGCGCAAGGCCGCGCCGTGTCCGTCCAGCACGTACACGCCCAGCAGCTCGCCGCGCTGCACCAGCGCGCTGGCCGGCAGCAGCAGGCGTTTCGCCTCACCGGTGGCGAAGGCGACCTTCACCGTCATGCCCGGGTACAGGCCGGTATCGCCACCGGGCAACTGCAGCCGCACATTGAAGGTGTGCGTATTCGGATCGGCATACGGAAACACGCTGACGCTGCTGGCGGCGACCCGGCGTGCGCCGTCGCCGGCGAGCAGCACATCGGCCGCATGAAAACGGCGGATGGCATCGACCGCGCTCTGCGGCACCTGCACGCTGACCCGCAGGTCGTCCAGCGCCTGCATCGCGATCAATGGCTGGGGCGACGGTGGACCGGCCTGCACGGCCTCACCCACTTGCACATAGCGGCGGGTGATGATGCCCGCATAGGGCGCGCGCAGCACCGTATAGTCCAGTGCCTGGCCAACTTGATCGAGCTGGGCCCGAGCCGACGCCAGCGCCGCCTGTGCCGCATCGCGCTGGGCGCGCTGCTGATCCATCTGCGCCGCGGAGACAAAGCCCTTCGCGTAGACCGCCTCGATGCGCTGGTACGACGCGGCGGCCTCCCTGTAGGTCGCCGCGGCCGACGCGACCTGTGCCTGTGCCGCGCTGCGCGCCGACTTCTGCTCGACATCGGTGAAGCGCACCAGCACATCGCCCTTGGCGACGACATCGTTGACGTCATGCGGCAGCTCCAGCACCCGTGCATTGGTCTGCGCCGTGATCGTGGCCTGGTTCACCGCCTCCACCACGCCATCCCAGACCTGTTCGTCATGCGCCGTCCGTGCGTGCACGACCACGCTGGCCAGCGCCGGTGGCGGGCTCTGCGCGGCAATCGGCGAATTCCGGTTGCCGCAGCCGGCCAGCGCGATAGCAACCAGCGACATGGCGACGTGGCGCAGGAAAGGTTTCATGGCAATGGGATCTCGACGTGTCATCAGGGTGGAATTTATCGGGGTGGAATCGCGCCATCGGGCTGCTTTCCCGGCTTGAGCCGCTCGATGCCAAGGGCCTTCATCACGTACTTTTCGTAGATCGGATCGGTGTTGCCCGAACGGATCTTGCGCATGAAGTATTTCTCGAACGCGACCTTGGCCAGGTGCACCCACTTGCCCTGCTTCGCCCAGGTGACATTGCGCGGCGGGATCTGCGGAATGGCCACGAACGCCGCGCCGCTGTCGCCCATGTCGGCCAGGCATACCGCGTTCCAGGTCGCCTCGGCGGTGGCGGGGTTGCCGTCGATGGCGGCCTTGATGTTGGCGGCCAGCGCACTGACCATGGATTCGATCATGAAGCCGGTCTTGGGCGCCCCGGTCGGCACTGCCGTCACCTCCACCGGCGGGATCGCCACGCACACGCCGGCGGAGAAGATGTTCGGAAACGCCGGATTGCGCTGGTGCTTGTCGATCAGCACGAAGCCGCGGGGATTGACCAGGCCCTCGACGCCCCGTACCGCGGCCACGCCGGTGAACGCGGGGATCACCATCGAGTAGACAAAGGGCAGCGCGTGCGTCTCCAGCGCCTGGCCCTGCGCGTCATGCTCGCTGACGTGCATCAACCAAGGCTCGACCTTGTCGATGCGTGCGTTGGTGATCCACTTGATATGGCGCTGGCGCAGCTCCTTCTCCAGCAGCCCCCTGGAATCGCCCACGCCGCCCAGCCCCATGTGGCCGATGTACGGCTCCGGCGTGACGAACGTCATCGGCACCCGATCACGCAATTTGCGCCGGCGCAAATCGGTGTCGAGGATCATCGCAAACTCGTAGGCCGGGCCGAAGCAGCTCGCCCCCTGCGCGGCGCCGATCACCACCGGACCGGGCGCTTTCAGGAATGCCTCGTAGGCCTGCCAGGCTGCGCTCGCATGGGCCGTGGTGCAGACCGATTGCGTGTACCCGCCGAGCGGTCCCAGTCCCGGAACTTCGTCGAAGGCCAGGCGCGGGCCGGTGGTGATGACCAGGTAGTCGTACTTCAGCTCGCGGCCATCCTGCAGCAGCACGCGATTCTCCGTCGGACGAACCGCGCTGGCCGGCGAGTCGATGAACGCGATGTCGTGCCGGCCCAGCGCCGACGCGGCATCGATCTGCACGTCGGCGGGCCTGCGCCAGCCGATGCCGACCCAGGGGTTCGATGGCGTGAACGAGAACAGCCCGCCCTCACCGACCACCGTGACGCGATGGACACTACCCAGCGCGGCCTTGATTTCATAGGCGGCACTCATGCCGCCCAGACCCGCACCAACGATGACGACGTCGCACATGACCGACTCCTGCTCAGGGGTGTTGACAGCGTGCGCCGCACGGGCCGGGCTGGACTTGAGCCTGGTCAATCCAGCGAGAGATGGCTTGCTGACGACAGGCCGGATCGGCCTGGACGTCACGCACGTGACCGACCGCATCCCGCCGCGGCGGAAAGCCGCATTGTCCACACGGGATCTCCCGACGTGGCCTCGGTGCTAGCTGGCCTCGTCGATGATGCGCGTGAGGGTCTGCTCCACTTCGCCAGCCGTCGCCACCAGGGCGGGATCGGTCGAGAGCGTGCCCAGCATCGGCACCGGCCGGATCATGCCGATCCAGGTCTTGCCGGCGTCGGCGTAGACCGAAATGCGGCACGGCAGGGCCATGTTCAACCGCATGTCCGCCGCCAGTACGCTGGCCGCCTGCTGCGGATTGCACACTTCGAACACCTTGCACTGGCGCTCGAACGCGACGCCCTTGCTGCGCAGGGTGGCGCCCAGATCATGCACGTGCAGCACGCCGAAGCCGTTGCGCGCGACCGCTTCGGTCAGATCGGCGGCGGCCTGTTCCGGCGTCTTGGATGTTTCAACGATGTAGTACACGGTTCACCTCGGTCAGACGGAACGGCATTCAGGACGGAAAGGCGCAGCCTGGCTTCAGGCCCAGCTTGCGCAGCAGCATCGCCAGCGGGCAGAAGCCGGTGAACGCGGACTGCAGCAGGTTGGCGCCCACGAACACCGGGAGCCAGATCCAGCCGGGCGCCACGAAATGCGCCAGCGCGATACCCGCCAGCACGACAGTGCCGGCGAAACCCAGAACGATGCGATCGACATTCATGGCGGAACTCCTGCGATGGGGTGGAAACCGGCGGGAGGCCAGCAGCCGCTGGCCAGGTCCGTCCGGACAAATCAACTTCATCTAAATTAGTTTTATCTTAATTAGACTTCCATGGTAAAGTCAACTCCATGAAACGGGCAATCGCGCACATCAAGAAGGCTCACCCGATGAACATGCCGGCCGATGCGGATCTGGACCTCATGCAGGCGCGCGCCGAAGAGGCCTCGCAGCTGCTCAAGACGCTGGGCAACGCGCAGCGGCTGCGCGTGCTGTGCCTGCTGCTGGACGGCGAGATGTCGGTGGGACAGATCAACGGGCAACTGCCCGGACTCAGCCAGTCAGCGCTGTCGCAGCATCTGGCCCGGCTGCGCGACGAGGGCCTGGTCAGTACCCGGCGCGAGGCACAGACGGTGTGGTACACCCTGCCCGCAGGTCCCGCACACGCCATCATCGCCACGCTGTACGGCATCTACTGCGCAACCGACACCGACCCGCGCGGTGCAAGGAACCAGCGCGCACGGTCGGCACCCGGTCGCACGCGCCGTACCGGCTGACAGCCGGGCGTCCGTTCGGGAGAGGTCGGTCCACGGTCCGGGCGTGCAGCTTTGAGCCACCCTTCCTGATCAGCTCGCCCTGATCATCGGGCCGCCACCGGCAGCAGGCTGTCGAGTACCAATGCGGCCATCCGCGACAGGCCCTGCTCACGCTGCGTCGCCGGCATGTGCGTGTCGCGCTGCAGATGGTCGCTGACGGTCAGCACCGACAGCGCCTGGAAGCCTTCGCGCATGGCCACGCCGTACAGGCCGGCCGATTCCATCTCGACCCCGTGGATCCGGTGCCGCAGCAGCCGCGCGACCAGCTCCGGGTCGCCGCCATGGAAGCAATCGGTGCTGAACACACCGCCGATGCACAGGCCGATCCGCTGCGCGGCAGCGGTATCGACGACCGCGCGCATCAGGCCGAAATCGGCGCAGGCGGCGAGGTCGTGGCCACCGAAGTGCAGGCGGTTGAAGTTCGAATCGGTCGACGCCGCCTGCGCCAGCAACAGGTCGCCCAGCTCGATATCGCCCACGCCGCCGCAGGTGCCGACGCGCACGATCCGGCGCACGCCGAACACCCGCGCCAGCTCGGTGGCATAGATCGCGCAGGAGGGAATGCCCATGCCGCTGCCCAGCACCGACACGCGCATGCCGCGATGGAAACCGGTGTAGCCGAGCATGTTGCGGCGGGTGTTCACCTCGCGCGCGTCATCGAGAAGCTCGCCGGCGATGTGCCGCGCGCGCAGTGGATCGCCTGGCAGCAACACGGTGTCGGCGATCATGTCCGGGGTGGCGTCGAGGTGGGGCGTGCTCATGCGGCGGCGATCATGCGGGGAGAAGAAAGCTGCAACCCGCCGCCAGCGGCGGCAGACCCAGATGGACGGCCAGACTCTGGCCGATGTCGGCGAAGCTTCCGCGCCGGCCCAGCGCCCGCGGCGCCAGCCCCGGCCCGGATACCAGCACCGGCACGCACTCGCGGGTGTGGTCGCTGCCCGGCCAGGTCGGGTCGCAGCCGTGGTCGGCGCTGATCGCCAGCAGGTCACCGGGGCGCAGCGCACGCAGCAGTTCCGGCAGTCGCGCATCCAGCGCTTCCAGCGCGGCGGCGTAGCCGAACACGTCGCGCCGGTGGCCATACACGCTGTCGAAATCGACAAAGTTGGTCGCAACCAGACTGCCGCTTCCGACCTGCGCAATGGCGGCCAGGGTGGCATCGAACAGTTCGTCGTGGCCGTGCGCCTCGATGCAGCGCGACACGCCACGGTGGGCGAAGATGTCGCCGATCTTGCCGATCGCGACCACCTCGCCACCGGCGGCCAGCAGCGCGTCGAACAGCGTCGGCGCCGGCGGTGGCAAGGCATAGTCGCGCCGATGCGGGCTGCGGCTGAAGCCTGACCCGGCCGAACCGGTGAACGGCCGCGCGATCACCCGGCCGATGTTGTAATCCGCCAGCAGCCGGCGTGCCAGCTCGCACAGACGGTACAGGCGGTCGAGACCGAACGCCTGTTCGTGCGCGGCGATCTGGAACACCGAATCGGCCGAGGTGTAGACGATCGGACGGCCGTTGCGCACATGCTCCGCGCCAAGGCGCTGGATGATCTCGGTGCCGGAGGCATGGCAGTTGCCGAGCACGCCGGGCAGTCCGCCGCGCTCCACCAGTGCCTGCAACAAGGCGGGCGGAAACGAATGCCCGGCCTGCCCGAACACCCCGAACGGTTCGGTCAACACCACACCGGCGGTTTCCCAGTGACCGGATGGGGTGTCCTTGCCGCGGGCCTGTTCCACCGCGTAGCCCCACAGACCTTCGGCGGCGGGCAGCATCTCGAAACCCAGCGCGGCTTGCCCATGTGCGGCGGCATGCGCCTGTGGCAGACCCAGCCGGGCGAAGTTCGGCAAGCGCAGCGGGCCGCGCGCCGCGGCGGCACAGGCAGCAGCGATATGACCGAAGGTATCGGCGCCTTCGTCGCCGTAGTCCGCGGCATCGGGGGCGGCACCCACGCCCAGCGAATCGAGCACCAGCCAGATGGCGCGAGTCATGCGACGCACTCCACCGGCGCGTGCCATTGCCACAACGCCACCGCGGGCGGCGCCGCGGGCGCCATCCGGAAGGCCCGTCGCACGCTCGCCA
>DATCUT010000109.1:0-7739 GCA_036561785.1 Rhodanobacter sp. | reverse complement strand
AATTTCAGCAGGGCATCGGCCAGCTCTTCGCCGGGCGCGAAACCGGAGGCTTCCAGCGCGGCGGCGTCCAGCGATTCGTCGCAGGCGCGCTGCCACAACACCAGGTCGGCGGCCGGCACGCGGGCGGCGCGGCCACCCTGCGGCATCAGCACGGCGGCGAATTCCTCGCTGACGACGGCGCGCTGTTTCGCCAGCGCCGCATGCAGGCTGCCCCAGTCGGGATAGTCCAGGCTCAACGCGATGCGCTCGCGGCTCAGCGCGTCGGCAGGGATGTCGTGGGTCTGCGCGTCGCGCAGCATTTGCACGCGGTTCTCGACCCGGCGCAACAGCACATACGCCTCGCGCAACATGCGCGCCCGCGCCGCGTTGATATGGCCGCGCGCCTCGCACGCGGTCAGCGCACCCAGCAGGCCGCGCACGCGCAGGGACGGTTCGCGGCCGCCGCGGATCAGCTGGGTCAGCTGCACGATGAACTCGATCTCGCGGATGCCGCCGGGGCCGAGCTTGAGGTTGTCGGCCAGATCCTTGCGCGCCACTTCCGCGTCGATCAGCGCCTTCATCTCGCGCAGGCCGGCGAACGCGGTGTAGTCGAGGTACTTGCGGTAGACGAACGGGCGCAGCAGCTCCTGCAGCTGCTTGCCGGCGGCGCGGTCGCCGGCCACCGGACGCGCCTTGATCCAGGCATAGCGTTCCCAGTCGCGGCCCTCGCTCTGGTAGTACTGCTCCATCGCGGCGAACGACAGCGCCAGCCGGCCGGCGTTGCCGAATGGACGCAGGCGCAGGTCGACCCGCGCACAGATGCCGTCCATGGTCGGCTCGTTCAGCAGGCGTACCAGCTGGCGGCCGAGCCGGATGAAGTATTCGCTGTTGTCGAGCGGGCGCGCGCCGTCGGTCTGGCCGGCGTTCGGGTACGCCAGCACCAGGTCGATGTCGGAGGAAAAGTTCAGCTCGCTGCCGCCGAGCTTGCCGAAGCCGATCACCAGCAGCCGCTGCAGCGCACCGTCGTGGTCGCGGCTGTAGCCATAGCGCGCGGCCAGCGCACGTTCGGACCAGCCCAGCACCACCTCGAGCAGCACCTCGTACAGCACGCTGGTCGCGGACAGGGTTTCCGGCAGCTCGTCCAGCCCGTTGACGTCGCGGAACACCAGCCGCAACGCCTCGGCGTGGCGGAAGCGGCGCAGCGCGACCATGCAGGCGGCCTCGTCGTCGGGCAGTTTCAGCGCCTCGATGCGCGCGCTGGCGTCGCTGCCAGAGCGCAATCGCTCCAGTCCGGCCGGCGCCAGCAACTGCGGTTGGCGGCACCACACGTCGAACGCGAAGTCGCTGGCCAGCAGGGTGCGGCGGATCCGCTCGGCCACGCCGGCGTCGTCGTGCAGCGGCACCCCGGCGGTGCGGCAACGGGCGGCCAGGTCGCCGTAGCGATCGTCGATCAGCGCTCGCAGCGCGGCGGATTCCGGATGGGTCATCCGGCCATTGTGCCGCATGCCGGGCGGTTGCCGGCACCCGCCGACCGGACCATGGCGGCAGCTTGAACACGCCGCGGCCACGCCCGAAACTCGCCGGCCACACCCTACCCATTGTTCATCTGGATGCCATTACATTGGCGTGTCCAGACCATGACAGCTACCGCAGGACTGCCATGCCCCCGAATTCCGCCCATCCGCCCGCACGCTGGCGCGCGATCGTCCCGCGCGCCGCGCTGCTGCTGTTGCTGGCGCTGGCCTTCGTGCTGCTCACCGGCCTGGTGGACGGCGGCGTCGGGGTGACCCCGCCGCGCCTGTTCGACCAGGCGCGCTATCCGCTGGCCAATGCGTGGCCGGGCCTGCTGCTGGCCGGCATCCTGCTGGCGATCAGCCGGCGTGCGCTGCTGTCGTTCGCGCTGGCGTTCCTGCTGCAGGGGCTGTTGTACGCGGTCAACCTGCTGAAGGTGGCGAATCTCGGCACGCCGCTGCTGCCGGACGATTTCCGCATCGTCGGCCAGCTGCACAAAGGCGGCATGCACCTGCTGTCCGGTTACCTGCCGCACAGTCTTTGGCCGTATCTGGGCCTGCTCGCCGCGGTGGCGCTGATCGTCGCGGCATGGCGGCTGGAGCCGCCCTTGTTCCCGCGCCGCACGCGCGGTGCGCGCCTGCTCGGCGGCGGCATGCTGGCGCTGGCGCTGGCCAGCATGCTGGTCGGCCTGCCCGCCTGGGCGAAGATCTACAACGGGAAGACACTGTGGCTGGAACCGTGGTCGGCGATCTCCACCACCGCCCATTCCGGCCTGGTCAGTGCGCTGATGCTGTTTCACCTGGAATACGGCAAGGGCGAGCACAAGCCCGACCGCGCCGCCGCGGCGAAACTGATCGAGCAGTCCACGCCGGCCCTGCTGCAGTCGATGCAGGCGCCCGCGGCCGGCGGCGAACTGCCCGACATCGTGGTGGTGCAGAGCGAATCGTTCTTCGACCCCGCCATCATGCGCGGCTACGAGCGCAGCAACTTCGCGCCGAACCTGCGCCGGCTCGCCGCACGCGGCACCAGCGGCAAACTGCATGTGCCCACCTTCGGCGGCGGCACCATCCGCACCGAGTTCGAGGTGCTTACCGGGCTGTCGCTGCGCTACTTCGACAACCTGCAGTTTCCCTACCTGCAGATGAGCCACAAGGCGCTGCCGGGGCTGGTGCGCACGCTCAACCGGCACGGCTACATCACGCTGGCGCTGCACGGCAACGACCCGGCCTTCTGGAACCGCACCACCGCGTTCAACGCGATCGGCTTCGACCGCTTCGTCTCGCAGTCGGCGTTCCCGCCCACGGCGGCAAACGACGGCAAGTACATGGCCGACAGCGCGATGACCGACGAGATCATGGTGCAACTGAAGAACGACGGCCCGCCGCAATTCATCTTCGCGATCAGCATCGAGGCGCACGGCCCGTACGACGTCGAGCCCGCCCACGTCGCCGAACGCGATGCGATCCCGGTGCCCGAGGGCATCGGCGGCCGCGACAAGCTGGAACTGCAGACCTACCTCTACCACCTCAAGCATGCCGACGCCGAACTCGGCCGGCTGGTGAAGCTGCTGGCCCAGCGCCAGCGGCCCAGCGTGGTGCTGTTCTATGGCGACCACCTGCCCGCGCTGAGCAACAGCTACCAGACCGCCGGCTTCGTCGACGGCGGCGACATGCTGGGCCAGGCCGGCGTGTGGTTGCTGGTCGATCCGAAGCATCCGGGCAAGCGCAGCAAGGCCGACACCGCCTCCTGGCTGCTGCCCGGCAAACTGCTGGCGCACATCGGCATCCACGACGATCCCTACTTCGCGCTGACCGAGCTGGTCGGCCCGCAACTGGCCGCGCTCACCGAGGCCCCCGGCGCCCCGCCGCTGGCCGAGGGCGACGATCAGCAGCAACTCGACAAGGCCATGGCCAGCATCGACCAGTTGCGCATGAGCAACAAATTGGACCGCCTGCTGCCGCAGCCGGCGACGCCGGCGCTCGCGCCCGCACCCGCACCCGGCAAGATCGCCCACAACGACGTACCGCCGACGCCGCTGCCGGTATCCACCGCACAGTGATGCGGGCAACCCGAACGCCTGCGCCGAGCTCGCCGTTCAGCAAGCTGTCCGGCGACTGAGGACCGCGGCACGGCGTTCACACGCTAGTCGGGAAGCGCCGTCTAGCGTCGACGTGTCCGTGAGGCGCGTGCAGTGCGCCTCGCGGCAGCATTCCCCTATTTGGAGGTCAATCTCATGCGCAAGACCATGCTTTCCGCCCTCGTCATCGGTGCCAGCGTGTTCACCGTGTCCGCCTTCGCCCAAGCCAACCTCGGCGGTGCCGCCCGGATCGGTGCCGGCGCTCACGTCGGCGCAGCCGCACCGAGCACCATGCACACTGTTGGCCAGACCACCGCGCAGACGGAGCAGACCCTGCACCGCACCGATTCCCACGTGAAGCACCGGACCCGCAAGGCCGGCGACAAGACCCACTCGACCGTCAACGACCACGCCAACGCCAACGCGAATGCCAATGGCACGATCGGGGCAGGCGCCGGCGACTCGCATGCCGGCGCCAACGCCAACGTCGATACCGGTGCCGGTCTCGATACCGCCGCCACCGCGGGCAAAGCCGGCAACATGGGTCAGGGCGTGGGCGGCGACGTGCGCGACGCCGCGCATTCGGCGATCCAGTCCACCGACCGCTCGGCCGGCTCGGTCGGCGACGCGGTGCAGCAGACCGCCACCGGGCAGTCGGTCGGTGCTGGCGTGAAGGCGGACGCCAGCGCCGGCGCGCACGGGCACTAAGCCACACCACCGGCCCGGCGGATATCGCCCGGGCCCGGCGCGATGAACCAAAGAAAACCCCGCCGTAGCGGGGTTTTCTTTTGTCGTGCCTTGGGCGTGGAACTTAGAAGTCCATGCCGCCCATGCCGCCCATGCCGCCGCCCATGCCACCGCCGCCATGGCTGTGGCCTTCGTCCTTCTTCGGCAGTTCGGCAATGATCGCTTCGGTGGTGATCGCCAGACCGGCGACCGACGAGGCGTGCTGCAACGCGGTGCGGGTCACCTTGGTCGGATCCAGGATGCCCATCGCCACCATGTCACCGAACTCGCCGGTGGCGGCGTTGTAGCCGAAATTGCCCTTGCCTTCCTTGACCTTGTTGAGGATCACGGACGGCTCTTCGCCGGCGTTGGAGACGATCGCACGCAGCGGCGCTTCCAGCGCACGGCGGGTGATCGCGATGCCCAGATCCTGGTCGGTGTTGTCACCCTTCAGGCCTTCGACCGCCTTCAGCGCGCGGATCAGCGCGACGCCGCCGCCCGGGACCACGCCTTCTTCGACGGCTGCGCGCGTGGCGTGCAGGGCGTCTTCGACGCGGGCCTTCTTTTCCTTCATTTCGATCTCGGTGCCGGCACCGACCTTGATCACCGCAACACCGCCGGCCAGCTTGGCCACGCGCTCCTGCAGCTTCTCCTTGTCGTAGTCCGACGAGGTCTCCTCGATCTGCGCCTTGACCTGCGCGATGCGTGACTGGATCTTCTCCGCCTCACCGGCACCGTCGATGATCGTGGTGTTTTCCTTGGTGATGACGATGCGCTTGGCGCGACCCAGATCGGCGATCGTGGTCTTCTCCAGCGACAGGCCCACTTCCTCGGACACGACCTGACCATTGGTCAGGATCGCGATGTCTTCCAGGATCGCCTTGCGACGGTCACCGAAGCCCGGCGCCTTGACGGCGGCGACCTTGACGATGCCGCGGATGGTGTTGACCACCAGGGTGGCCAGCGCCTCGCCCTCGACTTCCTCGGCGACGATCAGCAGCGGCTTGCCGGCCTTGGCGACGGCTTCCAGCACCGGCAGCAGCTCGCGCACGTTCGACACTTTCTTGTCGTGGATCAGGATGTACGGGTCATCCAGCTCGACCTGCTGGCTCTGCTGGTTGTTGATGAAGTACGGCGACAGGTAGCCACGATCGAACTGCATGCCTTCGACGACGTCCAGCTCGTTTTCCAGACCCGAACCTTCCTCGACCGTGATCACGCCTTCCTTGCCGACTTTCTTCATCGCGGTGGCGATGATGTCGCCGATGTTGGCGTCGGAGTTGGCCGAGATCGTGCCGACCTGCGCGATTTCCTTGTCGTTCGCGGTCGGGTTGGACATCTTCTTCAGCTCACCGACGGCGGCCGCGACGGCCTTGTCGATGCCACGCTTCAGGTCCATCGGGTTGATACCGGCGGCCACGGCCTTGAGGCCTTCCTGGATGAATGCCTGCGCCAGCACGGTGGCGGTGGTGGTGCCGTCACCGGCGACGTCGGAGGTCTTGGAAGCGGCTTCCTTGACGATCTGCGCGCCGAGGTTCTCGTAGCGGTCGGCCAGTTCGATCTCTTTCGCGACGGACACGCCGTCCTTGGTGATCGTCGGCGCGCCGAAGCTCTTCTCGAGCACGACGTTGCGGCCCTTCGGGCCGAGGGTGACCTTGACCGCATTGGCCAGGGTGTTCACGCCCTTGAGCATGCGGGCGCGGGCGTCTTCGCCGAATCGGACTTCTTTAGCGGCCATAACTATTTGCCTCAAAATTGTGAATTGGGAATGGGGTTTGTCGTTGCGAAAGTGCTGCGTGAAGGAGCCAAAGGCGACTGGGGTGCGCGGTTTTTATTCGCGCTCAACCGATCAGGCCCCAGCCGATCAGCCTTCGATCACGGCCACGATGTCGTCTTCCTTCAGGAAGACCAGCTCTTCGCCGTCGATCTTGATTTCCTGGCCGGCGTACTTGCCGAACAGCACGGTGTCGCCGGCCTTCAGCGACATCGGGCGCACCTTGCCGTCGGTCATGATCAGGCCGGTGCCGGCGGCGACAACCTTGCCGCGGGTCGGCTTCTCGGTGGCGCTGTCGGGGATGACGATGCCGCCGGCGGAGACGCGCTCTTCTTCGAGACGCTTGACGATGACGCGATCGTGCAACGGACGCAGTGTGCTCATGGACGACTCCAGCTGACTAGATTGTTGATGGACAAGGCTTTCAAGGCCCGGATTCGCGACCTTGTTAGCACTCAAAGTTAATGAGTGCCAATTTTACGGGTATACAACCCCGCTGCAAGATATCTTTGAACGGGGGGGATGCAACAGCTAATTGGGCGAACAAGGCTACGTTTCAAGGGCGCGGCGCAAAATCACCCGCAGGCACGCGCAGCCGGCGCGACACGGGTACGCTTCGGCCATGACTTCGACCGACCCCGCCACCGTCCTGCTCTGCTATTGCAGCTGCCCGGACGCCGCCAGCGCCCAGGCCATCGCCGAGGCGCTGGTCGGCGAGCGGCTGGCCGCCTGCGTCAACCGCCTGCCCGCCGTCCAATCCACCTACCGCTGGCAGGGCGCCGTGACCCGAGACAGCGAGGAGCTGCTGCTGATCAAGACCACCGCCGCCCGCTTCGACGCACTGAAAACCCGCCTGCTCGAATTGCACCCGTACGAGCTGCCCGAACTGATCGCGGTGCCGGTGCAGCGCGGCCACGAAGCCTACCTGGACTGGGTGCGCCAAGGCGGCTGATCGCGCGCGGATCGGCACGGCACGCACGATGACCACCCCCACCTGATCCGGCGTTCGGTGCGTTGTGGGGCGTGCCGCTTCTGGCCAAAACCGTCACCCGGCGCGGCCGTCCGGTCGACACACGGGTCGCGGAGACGTAAGGCCGCAGGCGGCGAACCCGTCCCCGGCCGCTGGGTCATAATGCCTGCCTGCCTGTCCCCACAGGCCCCAAGTTGCTGGAGTCGTGATGCGACCGTTGTCTTTCGGCCGACTGGCCACCCGCCTGCCCGTGCTCGCCTTCCTGTTGCTGGCCCTGCTGTCCGCCGCGCTGCCGGCGTCGGCACAGGACACCGCCGACCTGCTGCCGGTGACCGAGGCGTACAAGCTGAGCGCCGACACCACCGCGCCGGGCGTGCTGAAGCTGCACTGGACGATCGCGCCGGACTACTACCTCTACCGCGGCCGCATGAAGTTCAAGGGCGGCGACGGCGTCACCCTCGGCGAAGCGCAACTGCCCGACGGCGAGAAGCACCACGACGAATACCTCGGCGACGTGGAGACCTACCACCACGGCGTCGACGCCAGCATTCCGTACACGGTCGCCGCCGGCACCACGCGGTTGCAGCTGAGCGTGCAGTACCAGGGCTGCCACGAGGTCGACCCGAAGATCTGCTACCCGCCGCATACCGAGCATCTGGATCTGCCGTTGCCGGCCAATACCGGCGTCGCAGCGACGCCGG
>DATCUT010000108.1:0-15301 GCA_036561785.1 Rhodanobacter sp. | reverse complement strand
GGCGCTGCGGCGGATCCGGCCGCTGCCCTCCAGGCTGCCCTCGGCACGGATCGGCAGGTCGGCATCGCCCGCGGCATTCAGCAGCAGCGCCAGCGGCAGCGCCTGCAGCCGGTAGCTGGCATCGAGGTTGCCCGGCTTGTCCTGTTTCGCGGTCACGCACAACTGCGGATCGCCGGCACTCAGGCACAGCTCGGACAGGCTCATCGCGCCGTCGTTGTAGCTCAGTGGCGACGGTTGCCGCAGGCGCCAGCCGGGCATGCCCTGCGGTTCGATATCGAGGGTGGACAGCGTGCCGTTCCAGGCCGGACCCTTCAGCGCGCCGTGCAGCGCGAGCCGGCCGGAAAGCTGGCCGCCGCGCGCGTCGAGCGTCAGCCGATGATTGCCCTGGCTGCCCTCGGCCAGCAGGTCGAGGCGCTGGAACAGCAGGCCTTGCAGGTACACGTTGCTGGTCCGCAGGTCGAGCTTGCCGGCCGGATGGCTGATGTCGGGAATGCCCACGACCAGCTGCAGCGTGTCCGCCTTCTGCTGCTGCCAGGCCAGTGCCTGGCCGCGCAGCTGGCCGTTGATGCTGAGCTTCGGCCGCATGCCGCGGATGTTGAAATGGCCGTCCAGACGGCCGCTCGCATCCGGCAGCCAGTCGCCCAGCGAGGCGATCGCCAGTTGCAGGTCGGCATCGTTGCTGGCGCCTGATCGGGCATCCAGCTTCACGGTGCTGCCGCCGGAGGCGAGATCGAGCTGGCCGTCGACCACGTCGTCCGGCGACAGGTGCAGCTTGCCGTGGCCGCTGACCGCGCGCCCGCGCAGCTTGCCGGTCAGCCGACGGATCTCCAGCGTGGCATCCGGGCCATTCTTCGGCAGGCTGCCGTTGCTGGCGATGTCGAAGTCCAGGGCGCCGTTCCAGCCGGCGAACAACTGGCCGGGATCGAGCTGGTCGGCGGTCGCTTCGGCCTGCCACGCCAGGTTCGGCTGCAGGGTCAGCGTGCCGTGCGCCTGCAGGCCGCCTCGTGCCTGTTTCAGTTGCAGCGTGTGCAGGGTGACGAGCTGCGCTGTGCCGTCCAGGTTCAGCGCCAGCTTCGCGGGTTTGCCCGGCGGGCCGATGTCGACGTCGCCTTCGGCGTGGTACTTGTCGGCGCTGCCGCTGGCCTTGAGCGCGCCGCGGCTGGCCAGCGCCTGGCCGGCCAGGTCCGCCGGCAGCAGCAGGTCGTTCCAGCGGATGTCCAGTACGGCGCTGAGCGGCTTGGCGGAGAGTTGCACGGTGCCGCTGGCCTCCACGCTGCCCTTGATCTGCGGCGAACCGAGCTTGAGCTGCTGCAGGGTCAGCGTGTTGAAGTCGTCGCTGAATTGCGCGCGCAGCGGCTGCAGCAGCAACGGGTAGTCGTTGAGGTCGAGCCGGCCGTCGAGCGTGCCGCCGTGGCGGTCGCCATGGCCTTGCACGGCGATCGCCAGCGCCTTCAGCGAACTGTCGCCGAGCAGCGGTTTCGGGTCGAAGCGCGGTGCGTCGAGCTGGCCGGTCCAGGCGTAGTCGCCGGATTGGGCCAGGTCCACTTGCAGTCGGGCCACGGCCGGCGCCGTGAGCCGGAGATCGAGCTGCGCCCGCTTGCCGTCGCTGTGCGCATCGAGGCTGCCGGCGTAGCGGGTGTCGCCGATTCTCCAGGCGAAGGCGGCCTTGCCCTTGCCCTGGTAACGCGTGCCTATCGCCAGCTTGCCATCGAGGTTGGCGTGGCCGTCGGGCGCCTGCAGCACGAGCTGGCGCAGTTCGATGCCGCGGTCGGTCCAGCTGCCGGCCAGGTCGAGCCGATGGGAGGCGAACAGCGGCTGGCCGTCCTGCGTCAGCTTCAGCGTGCCCACGTGCACGCGGTCGAGGATCAGTTCGACCGGTGGCTGCAACGAGAAGCTGCCGGAGCGGGAGGTGTCGTCCGGTGCAGGCTTGGGCAGGGCGACCTCGACGCCATCGATGTCCAGCGCGAGTACATGCAGGCGTTGGGCCAGCAAGGGCCAGAAGCGCAGATCCAGATGCGCCTTTGCCACGGTCGCCACGGTGCCCTTGCCGTCGTCGTAGCGGATGCCGGCCAGGTCGAGCGGACCCAGCAGGCGGCCCTGCGCCTGTTGCACATGCAACGCGCCGTCGGTGGCGGCCTGTGCCCGCGCCAGCGCAAAGCGCAGGCCGGAACCGGTGCCGAGCAGCCACCACAGCGTCGCCGCCACGAGCAGCAGCAGTGCGGCGAATGCGATGGCGATGCGCTTGAACCACTTCATGCCGTCAGCGTGCTCCGCTTGTCATTCGTGGCAATGGCGCACCGTTCGCCCTGAGCGTAGCGCAGCGAAGTCGAAGGGCCATCCTTCGCGAGATGCCCTTCGACTTCGGCCCTGCGGGCCTACGCTCAGAGCCTGCCCCGGACTTGATCCGGGGGAGAACGGTGGTGGGTGCGACGTTCAATGGTTGAGCCTTTTCGATTCCCGATTCCCGATTCCCGTCCCGTCACAGATCCGGTCCGATCACCAGGTGCAGCTGGATGCCGTGCGCGCGGTCGTCGTGGATCGGCGTGCCCAGGTCGACCCGGATCATGCCCACCGGCGAGCGCCAGCGCAGGCCAAGGCCGGCGCCGATCTTCGGGCGGTAGTCGGTGCCGCTGAACGCGTTGCCGGCGTCGACGAAGGCGGCCATGCCCCAGTTGCGCGTGAAGTAGTGCTCGACCTCGCTGCTGGCGACCAGCAGGTTCTTGCCGCCGATGACGCGGTCGGCGCTGTTGCGCGGGCCGATCGACTGGTAGCCGTAGCCGCGCACCGAACGATCGCCGCCAGCGAAGAAGCGCAGTTGCGGCGGCAGTGCGGCGAAGTCGTCGGTCCAGGTGACGCCGGCGCTGCCGCGCAGGATCAGCCGGTTGCGCTGGCGTGCGCCGAACGCGCGGATCCACTTCGCGTCGGCGGTCAAGTCGCTGAAGCTGGCGTCGGACAACAGGCTGCCGGCGGTGCTGCGCGCGGCCACGCTGAGCAGCCAGCCGCGGTGCACGAAGTCGGGGTTGTCGGCCTGCTTGCGCATCAGCGCGGCCTCGCCGAACACCAGCGTGCTGTGTCCGTGCTCGATGCCGGGCGCATTGTCCGGTTCGCCGCCGCGCTTGCCTACGGTGAACGTGCCGGACAGCGCATGCACGCCCAGGGTGCGGGTCCAGCCGTGCCACTGGCGGGTCTCGTTGCCGACCAGCTCCAGCGTGCGCGATTGCGAGGTGGCGGTGTTGGCGTCGCGGAAGTTCGCGCCGACGTTGTAGCTGCGCTGGTTGTCGCCGGGCATCGGGATCGAGTACAGCGTGGACAGCGTCTTCAGCTTCTGCGCCACCACCAGTTCGTTCTTCCACTTGTGCCCGCGCCGGTTGACCCAGCGCCGCTCCATCCCGCCGCGCACGCCGAAGCCGGTGTCGGTGCCGATGAACGGGCCGCCGGTGTAGATCGTGCGCTTGGCCGGTGCCAGCTGCACACTGACGTCGACCACGCCGTTCTTGGCCTCGTCCGCGTCCGGCTGCACGTTGACCACCGCGAAATAGTCCGCGCCGTTCAGCGCCTGCTGCAGTTCCAGCAGCTGGTTCTGCGAAAAGTAGTCGCCGGATTTGAACGGCACGTAGCGGTCGAGGAAGCCGTCGTTGAACTGCGAGCCGTCGAAGTGCACCTGGCCGTAGCGGTAGCGCGGGCCGGCCTGCCATGCCAGCTTGATCGCCGCGCTGTGGTCGGCGCGGGTGACTTCGACCCGATGGGTGAGCAGGCGGGCGTCGAGGAAGCCGTTGGCGGTGAGCTGCGCGCTGAGCGCGTCGCGCGCCGCGTCGTAGGCGCCGTGGTCCAGCGGCTTGCCCTTGAGCCGCTCGATCGCGCGTTTCGCGCGGCGCAGCGGGGCGAGCTGCGCCGCCTCCTTGTCCAGTTGCACGTCGACGGCGGTGACCTTGACCGGCTCGCCCGGTCGCACGTGCAGGGTCACCTGCCAGTCCTTGCCGACCTGCTGCAGGTCGCCGGTGACGCTGGCGTCGTAGTAGCCGTACGGCTCCAGCGCGGACTTCACCTGGCCGGGCGCGCGTTCGTACAGGCGCCGCACCTGCGCATCGCTGACTTCACGGGTGGCGTATTGCGACAGCTCCACGCCGGCGATCGCCGCCGCCTTCAGCGGATCCTCGACGCCATCCACCGTCAGCTGCACGCCGGCCCGGGCCTGTGTCGACAACAGCACCAGCGGCAGTAACAGCAGACTCAGGCGTCGGGGGATTCGGCGCATGCGTGGGGGTTCCGTCCTTGCGGGGAGCTTCACGGGGTGAGGGCAGCTTACCCAACTCGATGTTGGCTGGGTATGAATGCCGCTCATTGCCTCGACGGCAGAGCCAAAGCGTCATGCCTGATTTGCCGGTGCGGCCGATGCGCCGCATCAGCCGGCCTTGTCGCCCGCCCTGTGCGCGATCCACGCGCCGATTACCGCCGAGACGTACGGGATCGACTGCGCGGCGAGGATGAACATCCACAAGGTGCCCTCGATGTAGCGCGTGCCGTAGCCCAGCGCCATGCCAACGATGCACAACATCAGCGCGATCGCCATCAGCAGTTCCTCGCGCACCGGCGCGAACGCGGCGAAGTTGCTGCCGCCCAGGCGCCGGCTCTTGGCGGTGACCACGAACGAGGTCTTTTCGCGGGTGAGCCCGTGCAGGATGCCGCGCGCGATCGCGTGCGACAGGCCCATGCTGGCCAGCGAAGCCATCAGGGTGTCGTACCAGCTGCACGGCACGCGGGCGCGGTACAGCACGATGCCGAAGATCGCCTTGGCGAAGAAGAAGCCGATCACCGGGATCAGGAACAGCTGCATCGGCAGGCTGAAATACTGCGGGTAGGCGATCATGCCCGCGGTCCAGAACAGCGCCATCAGGGTGAAGATCAGGTGCAGCGCATCGGCGAACCAGCTGAACCAGCCGGTGAGGAAGTGGAAGCGCTGGCCGGCGCTGAGCGGGCCGCGCTCGGTCATCCAGCTCCAGCGGCCCTTGAGGATCTGCATCGCGCCGAACGCCCAGCGGTAGCGCTGGCTCTTGTACGCCTTGAAGTCGGCCGGGGTCAGGCCCTTGCCCATCAGTTCGTCGACATAGACCAGCTCGTAGCCGGCGTGCATCAGGCGCAGGCCCAGCTCGGCGTCCTCGCAGATCGTCCATTCGGACCAGCCGCCGGTGCCTTCCAGCGCGCTGCGCCGGACCATCGTCATGGTGCCGTGCTGGATGATCGCGTTGCGTTCGTTGCGGTGATGCATGCCGATGCGGAAGAAGCCATCGTATTCCCACGCGGTCATCCGGCGGAACGTGTTGTGCTCGAACTCGCGATGCGCCTGCGGGCACTGCACCACGGCCACCTTCGGATCGTGGAAGTAGCCGGTGAGCGTGGCCAGCCAGTCGGCACGCACTTCATAGTCGGCGTCGATCACCGCCACCACGTCGGCCTGCGGATCGGTTTCCTTCAGGCCGAAGTTCAGCGCGCCGGCCTTGTAGCCGGGCCACGGTGCCAGGTGGAAGAAGCGGAAGCGCTTGCCCAGTTTCTCGCAGTATTCCTGCACCGGCTGCCACACCGCAGGGTCCTTGGTGTTGTTGTCGATCACCAGCACTTCGAAGTTCGCGTAGTCCAGCGCGGCCAGCGAATCGAGCGTGACGATCACCATCTCCGGCGGCTCGTTGTAGCAGGCCAGGTGGATCGACACGAACGGCTGCTTCTCGGGCGGATCGGGTTTCAGCATGCCGGCATGGCGGATCCACTCGCGCCGCCACAGCACCTCGGTGAACTCGAAGCCGTTGATCAGCAGAATGGCGAGGATCGCGATCTGCGCCGGGAACAGCAGTGTGAGCATGGTCCAGTCGACCCAGCTCAGGTAGAAGTTGAACGGCAGCGTGGCCGACCAGGTGATCAGACCGCAGGCAAGCTGGATCAGCATGCAGAAGAACAGCCGCCCCATCAGCTTGAAGCGGCTGAAGCGGCGGGCGAAGAAGATCATCGGGAACAAGGCCAGCAGGCTCGCTGCCAGCGCCTTCCACGGCCACGCGGTGTCTTCGGTGACCGGGCCGGTCAGCGGGAATTTCAGCTGGCGGTCGGCGTTGAACATGCCCCAGTACGCGCCGGTGCGGCCTTCGCCCAGGTTTTCCTTCCACGGCTGGTCGAACGCTTCCAGCAGGTAGTAGTCGATGTGCGCGACCTTGGCCACGTTCATCCAGTCGCGGATGAAGATCGCCTCGTTGGAGACCGAGGGGTCGGCGTATTCGTGGCGGTCGCCGTTCGACGGCCAGCCGATCTCGCCGACCACCACCGGCTTGTCCGGATAGCGCTGGCGGATCGACTCATAGGCGCCCAGCGCGGCGGGAACGGCATCCTTGCGCGCGATGCCGTTCCAGAACGGGAACAGGTGGATCGTGATGAAGTCGACGTGCTGGGCCAGCTCGGGATACTTCAGCCAGATATAGTCCGGCTCGGCGATCGACACCGGCTGGTGCACGGCGGCGCGCACGCGATCCAGGTAAAGCATCATCTGCTCGGGCGGCAGATCGTTGCGGAACAGCACCTCATTGCCCACGATGACGCGGGTGATCGTATCGGGATAGGCGCGCGCCTTGGCGATCAGCAGTTCGATCTCGCGCTCGTTGTTGTCCAGGCGCTTGTCGATCTCCGCGCCGGCCATCACCTTCAGGCCTTCCTTCTGCGCCAGACGGTACAGCTGCGGGTTCTGCTGCATCGTGTAGGTGCGCACCCGGTCGCTGTACCGGTGCAGCAGCTTCAGGTCGGCGGCGATGTCGTCGCTGCTGGGATAATCCTGCTTGAACGGGCTCTGGTAGCGCTGGAATACCGACAGCGAGAAACCACCGATCTTGCCGTGCCAGTCGTCCGGGCCGTGCGGCAGGTTGCCGTACCACCACAGCCCGATATTCATCGCAGCCACGATCAGGGCGAGCATGATCGCCGTGAGCAGCGGATACCGGCTGTTGTGGTTTGCTGCGGTGGCGCTCAAAAAAATCCCCGGAGGAAGCCTGCGCAACAGGCGGTAAAGCCCGAGGAGCTTAACCAATCCATGGCATCAGGCTCAATAAAGATCGTCGGGTGCGGTCAGCGCAAGGTCAGCCGGGGCGGCGTGTGGAAGGCGCCTGGCAAGAAAACGGCACCTTCGCGGGAAGGTGCCGTCGGTGTCTTGCGATGGGTGAACGAGGCGCCGGCTGGCTTATTTCAGCAGCGAGCGCAGCATCCATGCCGTCTTCTCGTGCTCCTTCAGGCGCCCGGTGACCATGTCGGCGGTGCCGTCGTCGCCGGCCGCGTTGGCGGCCTTCAGCGTGTCGCGGGCGGTGGCGGCGGCGACCTCGTGGCCCTCGACCAGCTGGTCCACCATCGCCTTCCATTCCGGCACGCCGGGTTCCTCCTTGACCGAGCTGAGCTTGGCGAACTGGCTGTAGGAACCAGGGGCGAACACGTCCAGCGTGCGGATGCGCTCGGCGACCTCGTCGGCGGCCAGCCACAGTTCGTTGTACTGGGCCTCGAACATGGTGTGCAGGCTGTTGAACTGCGGGCCGGTGACGTTCCAGTGGAAGCTGTGGGTCTTCAGGTACAGCGAATAGGTGTCGGCCAGCAGCCTGGACAGGTGCTTGGCGACCTGCTCGCGATCTTTCCTGGCGATACCGATGGAAATGGCCATGTGCTGCTCCTTTCTGTGATGGGTTGACGGCATGGGCAAACAGTAGCGGGTCGGTCGATGGCGGTGAAATGAATCCTTCCGATGCAGCCGATAGCGGGGGGCTATCAAGTCGGCAAGTTGTCAGCGGCTATCATGTGCAGTCCGATGAACGATGCCCATCCGCCCGCTACCGATCCCGCCGCCGATCCCGGCCTGCGCCAGCTGCGCCGGCAACTGGATGCGGTGTCCAGCCGCGACTTCGGTCGCCTGCTGGGTCGCTGGCGTGCGCTGTCGCGCCGGCCGGACGAGAACAAGTTGGGGGCGCTGGTCGCGGATATCGATCGCTCCGCGGCGAAGCGCCGCGCCCGGGTGGCCGCCAAGCCGCCGCTCCGGCTGGACGAATCGCTGCCGATCAGTGCGCGCGGCGAGGACATCGTCAAGCTGATCCGCGAACACCAGGTGGTGGTGATCGCCGGCGAGACCGGCTCGGGCAAGACCACCCAGCTGCCGAAGCTGTGCCTGGCCGCCGGCCGCGGCGAAGCCGGCATGATCGGCTGCACCCAGCCGCGCCGGCTGGCCGCGCGCTCGGTGGCGCGCCGCGTGGCGGAGGAACTGGGCACACAGGTCGGCGATATCGTGGGTTTCCAGGTGCGCTTCAACGACCAGGTGTCCGAGCGCAGCCTGATCAAGTTCATGACCGACGGCATCCTGCTCGCCGAGACCCAGGGCGACCCGTGGCTCTCCGCGTACGACACCATCATCATCGACGAGGCGCACGAGCGCAGCCTCAACATCGACTTCCTGCTCGGCTACCTCAAGCGGCTGGCGCTGAAGCGGCCGGAGCTGAAGATCATCGTCACCTCGGCGACGATCGACACCGCGCGCTTCGCCGAGCATTTCGATGGCGCGCCGGTGGTGGAAGTGGAGGGGCGCGCGTATCCGGTCGAGCTGCGCTGGCGCTCGCTGGACGAGATCGCCGCGCGGCAGGGAAAAGGGGGTCAGAGTCACTTTTCGGCCGGCGCAACGGTGCGCTCGACACTCCCTCTGCCTCTGCCGAAAAGTGACTCTGACCCCCTTTTCCACGGCAAGGACATGCAGCAAGGCAGTGCCGAACACATCGCCGCGGTGCTCGATGAGATCACTCACGACGACCCGCGCGGCGACGTGCTGGTGTTCCTGCCCGGCGAGCGCGAGATCCGCGACGCGCACCAGTTGCTGTCGCGCCGGCAGTACCGCGAGACCGAGATCATGCCGCTGTACGCGCGGCTCTCCGCCGGCGACCAGGACCGCGTGTTCAAGCCCGGCATCAAGCGCCGCGTGGTGCTGGCCACCAACGTGGCCGAGACCTCGCTCACGGTGCCGCGCATCCGCTACGTAGTCGACACCGGCACCGCGCGGGTGAAGCGCTACAGCCAGCGCAGCCAGCTCGAGCGGCTGCACGTGGAGCCGGTGTCGCAGGCCGCGGCCGACCAGCGCAAGGGCCGCTGCGGACGCGTCGGGCCGGGCGTCTGCTACCGGCTGTACGACGAGGCGGATTTCGCCGGCCGCACCGCGTTCACCGACCCGGAGCTGCTGCGCTCGTCGCTGGCCAACGTGATCCTGCGCATGCTGGCGCTGCAGCTCGGCGAGGTGGACGAGTTCCCGTTCCTGGAGGCGCCCGACCCGCGCGTGGTCGCCGACGGTTTCCGCCGGCTCACCGAGATTTCTGCGATCGACGACGCGCGCAAGCTCACGTCGATCGGCCGCACCCTGGCGCGGCTGCCGATCGACGTGCAGCTGGCGCGCATGCTGGTGGAGGGCGAGCAGCTGCAATGCCTGCGTGAGCTGCTCGCCATCGTGTCCTTCCTCAGCATCCAGGACCCGCGCGAGCGCCCCTCGGATGCACGCCAGCTGGCCGACGCCGCGCACGCCGTGTTTGCCGACCCGAAGTCCGACTTCGTCGGCGTGCTGAACCTGTGGCGCGCCTATCACGACGCCCACGAGGAGCTGACCCAGTCGAAGCTGCGCGACTGGTGCTCGCGGCATTTCCTCAGCTTCATGCGCATGCGCGAATGGCGCGAGCTGCATCGGCAGCTGTTGCTGGTGGTGGCCGACCTCGGCTGGAAGCTGGATGCACATGCTCCCTCTCCTCCATCGCAAGCGATGGGGGAGGGGGTTGGGGTGAGGGGGCGCTCTGCGTCGAAGCGAGAGCCCCCCTCTCCCAACCCTCTCCCCCGCGAGCGGGGGAGAGGGCTTGAGCGCGGTGCTGCGCAAGAGTCTGTGGTTGCAGCATCCGCCGAAACAGACGCAAGTCGTCTTTACGAATCGGTGCACCGCAGCCTGCTCGCCGGCCTGCCCACCCAGGTCGGGCGCAAGGACGAAAAGGGTGTGTACCAGAGCACGCGCGAGCGCAAATTCCACGTATTCCCCGGCTCGGCCTTGTCGAAGGCGCCACCGAACTGGATCTTTTCCGCGCAGATCCTCGACGTCGGCGGGCGCGTATGGGGCATGGCGAATGCGCGCGTCGAGCCGCTGTGGATCGAGCAGCAGGCGGCGCACCTGCTGCGCACGAGTTGCCGCGACGCGCACTGGTCGAAGAAGCGCGGCTGCGTGGTCGCGTACGAGCAGGTCAGCCTGTTCGGCCTGGTGCTGGTGGAGAAGCGGCCAGTCACCTTCCAGCAGCAGGATCCCGCACTGGCGCACGCGATCTTCCTGCGCGAGGCGCTGGTGCGTGGCGATCTCGACAGCCGCGTCGATTTCGTGCGCGCCAATCAGCGGGTGCTGGAGGAGGCGCTCGGTATCGAGGCGAAGCAGCGTCGTGAAGGATTGATCCGTCACGAGGACGATCTGGTCGCGTTTTTCGAAGGCAAACTGCCCGAAGAGATCGCCAGCGGCCGTGCACTGGATGCGTGGTACCGCAAGGCGCGCCCGGGCGAGCAGGCCGCGTTGCGCTGGTCACTGGATGACGTGATGGTCGGTGGCGCGGGGCTGGATGCGAAGGCGTTTCCCGTGGCACTGGAGATACCACCGCAAAAATACAAGCTCGAATACCGCTTCGTCCCCGGCGACGAAGCCGACGGCGTCACCCTGCACCTGCCGCTGGCGATGTTGAACGCGCTACCGCCCGCACGCTGCGAATGGCTGGTGCCCGGCCTGCTCGCCGACAAGGTGGCCGAACTGATCCGTGGCTTGCCGAAAGCGCTGCGGCGCAACTTCGTGCCCGCGCCGGATTTCGCGCGGGCCTTCGTCGAAGCGGAGTTACCGCGCGACGAGCCGTTGGCGAAGGCGCTGGCCACGTTCCTGAAGCGCGCCACCGGCGTCGACATTGCCGCGGGCGACTTCGCCGCCGTCGAACTGCCGCCGCACTTCCTGATGCGCTACCGCCTGCACGACGAGCGCGGCAAGACGCTGGCCAGTGGCCGCGATCTCGCCGCATTGCGCGGGCAGTGGGAAGGCCAGGCGCGCGAGGCGTTCTCGCGCAAGACCGACATCGAGCTGACCCGCGAGGACGTGACCAGCTGGGATTTCGAGGAGATTCCCGCGCAGGTGCGTTCCGACGGCGGCCTCACCGCGTTCCCGGCGCTGGTCGACCTGGGCGAGACGGTGGCGTTGCGCGTGTTCGAGCGCAGCGACGAAGCGCGCGTGGCACATCGGCAAGGCGTGGTGCGGCTGTTGCGCAATGCACTGGCCAGCGACGCGAAGCAGGCGCGCCGGCGACTGCCGATCGGCAATGCGCTGGCCTTGAAGTACGCACCGCTGGGTAGCGTGGACGGCTTGCGCGAGGACTTGCTCGAAGGCGGCTTCGCCGACCTGCTGGAACGCCATGAGCTGGACGCGCGTACCGCCGGCGCGTTCGAGGCGCTGCGCGCGCAGTGCGCGCGCGAACTGTTCGGCGCCGGTGTCGAGCGGCTGAAACTGGCGGAACCCGTGATCGAGGCGCAGGCCGAACTCAAGCCGTGGCTGCAGCCGCCGCTGCTGGGCTTCGCCCGTGCCAGCTACGACGACCTGCGCGAACAGTTCGACGCGCTGCTGACGCCGGGCTTCCTGCGTGAACTGCCGACGGCGCGGCTGACGCAATTCCCGCGCTATCTGAAGGCGATGCGCCTGCGCGGCGAACGCCTGCGCCAGGATCCGGCGAAGGACCAGCAACGCATGTTGCAGGTCATGCCGTACTGGCGAGCCTTCCTGCAACATCGTGCCGCGGGCGCCAACGCAGCGGACCTGGCCGAGCTGCGCTGGCTGATCGAGGAGTGGCGCGTATCGCTGTTCGCGCAGGAACTGAAGACCGCCGAACCGGTCTCGGCGAAGCGGTTGGCGAAGGCGCTGGCGGCGCTGGGTTGAACCGCCAGGACCGCCGCGTCAGAGCAGGCGCTTGACGTGCACGTTCTCGTAGCAAGACGGCACATACATCAGCCACGAGCCCATCAGTGACGGCTTGATCTTCACTTCGGCGTTCTCGGTCGGTGTGCAGGAGTGCGGTTCCGGATCGATCGCTTCCCAATGCTGACCATTGGCCATGACGAATTCATGGTGCTTGCTCCAGCCGTCGAAATGCCCGTTGATCCGGGTTTCGATCGTGCTGCGTTTCTGGTCGCCGGCGTAAAACACCGGTTTGCCGCTGGCATTCACCACTTTCGTGGTTACCCTGGCGTGCCCGTTCACCCAGTTGTCGAGATTCTCCAGCTCCTGCGCCGACAGCTTGTCGAGGCCGGCGGCCTTGAATTCCGCGCTGCTCATGCGTTGCTGCAAACCGTCGTTTTGCTGCGCGTGCACGCTCAGGCAGCACAGCGGCAGTGCCAGCAACATCGACAGGGTCAGGTGACGTGGACGCAGCATCATGGGTGATTCCTCCGGGGATGGGTCGCGGAACGGCAGCGGCAATTCTGCGCGGTAAACCGCCTCCAGGCCAAGCGCCGTGCTGAAAGTTCCTGCGTGGGTGGCGACCGGCGAGGGCTGGCAGCGGCTACCATGGATGTCTGTACCGGACATCCCCGCCCATGCCACCGAGTGTCAATTCCACCAGCCTGCAACCGTGGCGCGATCGCGCCGGTACACTGCCGCCGGCGCTGGCCGAGGCGTTGCAGGTGTGCATGGCGCGGCCTGTGCCGGAGGCCGAATGCGGCGACGTACTCGACCTGCTCGACATGCTTGGTTGCGATGCGCAAACCCAGGCGGCGGCGTTGTGGTTCGAACTGGCGCGGGCCGACCCGGCGTTGTGGCTGGAGCGCCGCGCGAAGCTGCCGGCCGAATTGCAGCGGCTGGTCGATGGCCAGCAGGCGGCCGAGCAGGTGTGGGCCTTGCACGCGCAGCGGCCGCCGCAGGGCGCGGCCGAGGGCCTGCGCCGGTTGTTGCTGGCGATCGTGCGTGACCTGCGCGTGGTGTTCGTGTTGCTGGCGCGGCAACTGGCGCGGATGCGCGCGGTGGCAACCGCTCCGGAGGACGAGCGCCAGGCGCTGGCGCGGCTGACCCGCGACATCCACGCGCCGCTGGCGAACCGGCTCGGCATCTGGCAGCTGAAGTGGGAACTGGAGGACCTGGCGTTCCGCTACCTGCAGCCGGAAACCTACCGCCGCATCGCGAACCTGCTCGACGAGCGCCGCACTGATCGCGAGGCGTTCATCCGCGACTCGCTGGACGAACTGCAGCGTGCGCTGCTGGCGGCCGGCATCCACGCCGAGCTGGCCGGGCGGCCCAAGCACATCTATTCGATCTGGAAGAAGATGCAGCGCAAGTCGCTGGACTTCTCCGACCTGTACGACATCCGCGCGGTGCGCGTGCTGGTCGACAACATCACCGACTGCTACGCCGCGCTGGGCGTGGTGCATTCGCTGTGGCCGCACCTGCCGGGCGAGTTCGACGATTACATCGCGCGGCCCAAGGCGAACGGCTACCAGTCGTTGCACACCGCGGTGCTGGGGCCATCCGGCAAGACCCTGGAAGTGCAGATCCGCACCCACGAGATGCACCGCGCCAACGAGCTGGGCGTGGCCGCGCACTGGCGCTACAAGGAAGGCGGCAGCAGCGACGCCGAGTTCGAGGCGAAGATCGCCTGGATGCGCAAGCTGCTGGAACCGCGCGGCGAGGACGACAGCACGCTGGCCGCCGAGCTGCAGACCGAGCTGCTGGAAGATCGCGTCTACCTGCTGACCCCGAAGGGCGAGGTGTTCGACCTGGCGCGCGGCGCCACCGTGCTGGACTTCGCCTACCTGGTGCACACCGAGGTGGGTCATCGCTGCCGCGGCGCCAAGGTCAACGGCCGCATCGTGCCGCTGACGTTCCAGCCGCAGAGTGGCGACCGGGTGGAGATCCTCACCGCCAAGGTGGCCGAGCCCAGCCGCGACTGGCTGTCGCCGCACCATGGCTATCTCAACACCGCGCGGGCGAAGGACAAGGTGCGCGCCTGGTTCCGCCGCATCGCCCACGACGCGAACCTCGCGGTGGGACGCGGCATGTTCGAGCGCGAGCTGAAGCGGCTCGCTCTGTCGAATGCGGACGTGGGCAAGCTGCCGGCGCACTTCCACCTGAAGAACCAGGACGAGCTGCTGATCGCGCTGGCGCTGGGCGAAATCACTCCCGGCCAGATCGCGCGCGTGCTGCAGGAGGCGGCGCAGCCGCCGGAACCCGAGGTCACCCAGTCGAGCGCGCCGGTGGCCTCGCGCCACGCCACGCTCGACCACAGTGCGCTCAGCATCGAGGGCATCGGCAACCTGCTGACCACGCTGGCGCGTTGCTGCCAGCCGCTGCCCGGCGATCCGGTGCGCGGCTTCATCACCAAGGGCCGTGGCGTCTCGGTGCATCGCGCCGACTGCGGCAGCCTGGCGCGGCTGGCGCGGCGCGATCCGGACCGGGTGATCGAGGTGAGCTGGGGCAGCGCCGCCGCGCAGGCGTACGAGGTCGACATCGAGCTGCGCGGCTACGACCGCAAGGGCCTGCAGAAGGACGTCACCAGCGTCGTCAGCAACGCCGGCACCCATATCATCGCCTCGTCCAGCCGGCTGTTCGTGCACACCGGCGAGGTGGAAATGCGCTTCACCCTGCGCGTGCGCGATTTCGAGCAGCTGTCGACCCTGCTCGGCAAGTTGCTGGCGCTGCCGAACGTGATCGACGTGCGCCGGGTCGGCGTCGGCTGAATGACCGCGCAATGCCCGCCAGCGAGCGAAACGGCGGTTGGCGGGCCGATGTTAAGCTGCATCAACAGCCTTCACAGCCACGGATCATGAGCGGACGCCGAGACCAGCACGACGCACATCCACCGATTCGCACCGAGCCCACCCTGGGTGACTTCGATCGGTTGGATACCCCGCGCGCGCCGGTCATGGATGGTCTGCCGCAGGTATCGGTCGAACCGCGCCGGCCGCACGGCGGGGCGACCGGGTCGCGGCGGCACAGGCATCGCCGCGGCAGGGGTGCCCTGCTGTTGCTGCTGCTGGCGCTCGCGGCGGTCGGCGCGCTCTGGCTCAACCAGAACCGTCTGCGCGGGATGCTGCCGCGCACCGACTTCAACACGGTGCTGGTGCAGGCGCAGCAGGCCTTGCAGGATGGCCGTCTGGACGGCCAGGACGGCACCAGTGCGCGCGAGCTGTTCCAGGCCGCCGCGGCGCTGGAGCCGGACAACGACCGCGCCCGCGACGGCCTGCGCCAGGTTGGCCAGGCCATGCTGGCGCA
>DATCUT010000107.1:0-36474 GCA_036561785.1 Rhodanobacter sp. | reverse complement strand
ATGCACCCCCTTGACCGCCCGCCCCGACGGATCGGCCGCGTTGGCGAACGCGGGATCCCACGCCAGCGCCGCCGGCGACGAGCAGGCGATCGACTTGCCGCCGGGCACGGTTGCGGCACAGGCCTCGCCGGGGAAATGCTGTTCGAAGATGCGCCGGTAGAAGTACGCCTCCTTGGTCGCCGGCGTGTTGAACGGGTAGCGCGCCGCCGCCGCGGCGAACTCGCGGTCGCTGACCGCCTGCTCCGCGTGCGCCTTCAACCCGTCGATCCAGCCGTAGCCGACACCGTCGCTGAACTGCTCCTTCTGCCGCCACAGGATCGCATCCGGCAGCGCGCCGTCGAACGCCTCGCGCAGCACCGCCTTTTCGATCCGCCCCTGCCCCGCCATCTTGTGTTTCGCGTCCAGGCCCATCGCCACGTCGATGAACTCCAGGTCGAGGAACGGCACGCGTGCCTCCACGCCCCAGGCCATCATCGCCTTGTTCGCGCGCAGGCAGTCGTAGCTGTGCAGCGCGTCCAGCTTGCGCACGGTCTCCTCGTGGAACGCCTCGGCCGAGGGCGCCTTGTGGAAGTACAGGTAGCCACCGAAGAGTTCGTCCGAACCTTCGCCGGACAGCACCATCTTCACGCCCATCGCCTTGATCCGCCGCGCCAGCAGGTACATCGGCGTGGCGGCGCGGATGGTGGTGACGTCGTAGGTCTCGATGTGCCGGATCACTTCGGGCAGCGCGTCCAGGCCTTCCCAGAACGTGTAGACGAAGCCGTGATGCACGGTGCCCAGCGCGTCGGCGGCGACCTGCGCCGCGGCCAGGTCGGGCGAGCCGTCCAGCCCGATCGCGAACGAATGCAGGCGCGGCCACCACGCCTCGCTGCGGTCGTCGTCCTCGACCCGCTCGCGCGCGAACTGCGCGGCGCAGGCGGCGACCAGCGACGAATCCAGTCCGCCGGACAGCAGCACGCCATACGGCACGTCGGTCATCAGCTGGCGATGCACGGCCTGCTCGAAGGCCTTGCGCAAGGCCGGTGCAGCCACGTCATGCCCGCGCGTGGCGGCGTAGTCGCGCCATGGCCTGGCGTAGTAGCTGCGCAGCTCGCCGCTGACGCTGTCGTAGACGTGGCCGGGCGGAAACGGCGCAACGTCGGCGCACATGCCGACCAGCGCCTTCATCTCCGACGCCACGCACAGGCGGCCCTGTGCATCGTGGCCCCAGTACAGCGGGCACACGCCGATCGGGTCGCGCGCGATCAGGTAGCGCTGCGCCTCGCCGTCCCACAGTGCGAACGCGAAGATGCCGTTGAGCTTGTCAACGAAGTCGCTGCCATGCACGCGGTACAGCGCGTTGATTACCTCGCAGTCCGAACCGGTGGTGAAGTCGTAATCGCTGGCTTCGCGCAATTCGCGGTGGTTGTAGATCTCGCCGTTCACCGCCAGCGCCAGCGCGCCGTCGCGCGAACGCAACGGTTGCGCGCCGCTGGCCGGGTCGACGATGGCGAGCCGCTCGTGCACCAGGATCACCCCGGCGTCGACGAACACCCCACTCCAGTCCGGCCCGCGATGACGCTGGCGCTGCGACAGTTCCAGCGCCAGCCGGCGCAACGCCGCCAGGTCGTCGCCCGGCTGCAAGTCGAATATTCCGAAGATCGAACACATGATTGCGGCCTTTGCTTGTGCGATCGTCCCTGATCGCGCAGGTCAAGAAGCGGCCATCCATGGCTGCACTTTTCGGAAAAGCACGCCTCTTTACAGACGTGCGCCAAAACGAAGAAGGCCCGCACTGGGCGGGCCTTCTTCGCGTATTTTTCGTGGAGACTTGAAGCTACGCGCGGGCCCGCCAACGGTTGGCGTTATTGTTCGCGCGATTATTGTTGTTGCCGGCCAGCACGAAGCCCCGCGCGGAAGGCGCGGTGAGGTTCAGGCAGCTGGCGGCGACGGGATGCATGGGTCAACTTGAACAGATCGACCCGGCCTTGGCAAGTGCCGCACGCATCTCTGCCACGCGCGTCAATCACTGCCCGGGGCGGTGATCCAGCGGGAGGCTTCCTCGATTTCCGCACCGTGGAACAGGCGGAACTGCGCCGGGATGGCAAAGCTGAATGCCGTCGCGGTGCCGCGCAGCCAGTGCACATCGGTGACCAGCGCGACGCGATCCCAGCCGCTGAAATGGCGCATGCCCAGCTTGGCGTCATCCCACATCGCGCCGGGGTCGAAGCCGGTGAAGTCATCGGCGGTGATGTACAACAGGCGCAGCTTGCGGTTCAGAGCGAACGCCGCCTCCACGTCCGGCACGATGACATTTTCGTAATCTGCTGCCGTGACCTGGCCATGGGCGCGAAAACCAAGCGTGCCGGGCGGCAGTCCTTCGATCAGTGAGATCACGGGCGTTCTCCATGGGTGAGGTGACCGCCAGCTTGGAACAGGTCGCGTGAAAAACGCGCAAGGGAATCAGGCCGGCTCGATATGCCGCAACAGCAGGCGTGGCGTCTCGCGACCCTGCCAGTCATTGATGGTCAGCTCGTAGGCCGCGCGCAGCCGCGGCGGCGGCGGCTGGCCGTGATAGGCGTTGAACATCACCGCGTCATGCAGCGCGTCATCGCGCGGGTCGCGCAGTTGCAGGCGCAGATGGCGCTCGCCCATCACCTTCCAGCCGGCGCACTCGAACAGGTTGTCGAACAGCGGCTCGGGGAACGCCTGTCCCCACGGTCCGGCCTCGCGCAACTGGCGGGCCAGCGCCAGCGTGGCGGTACCGGGCGGCAGCTCGCCATCGGTGTACAGCACCGCTTGCAGGCGCTCGGCGTCGATCAGCTCGCGCGCGATCGCGTCGAAGGCGGCGGCGAAACGCGGATAGTCGCTAGTCTTCAGGCTCAGCCCCGCAGCCATCGCGTGGCCGCCGAAGCGTTCGATCAGGCCGGGCTGGCGTGCGTCGATCGCGGCCAGCGCATCGCGGATGTGGAAACCGGGAATCGAACGCGCCGAGCCGCGCAGATGCTCGATGTCGTCCTCGCTGGCGGGGGCGAACGCGATCACCGGGCGATGCAGCCGCTCCTTCAGTTTCGAGGCGACCAAGCCGACCACGCCGGCGTGCCACGACGGCTCGTACAGCGCCACGCCGACCGCGTCGATGTGACCCAGGCCAGCCGCCATCACCTCGGCCTCGGCCACCATCGACGCCTGCAGGTCACGCCGCTCGCGGTTGATTGCGTCGAGCTGTTCGGCGTAGTGACGCGCCTGCGCCACGTCATCGGTGAGCAGGCATTCCACGCCCAGGCGCATGTCTTCCAGCCGTCCCGCCGCATTCAGCCGCGGCCCGACGGCGAAACCGAGGTCGCTGGAGCACAGCGTCGCCACGCTGCGTTTGCCCACTTCGACCAGCGCCGTGATGCCGGCGCAGGCACGGCCGCAGCGCATGCGCTGCAGACCGGCTTCGACCAGCACGCGATTGTTGAAATCCAGCGGCACCAGGTCGGCCACCGTGCCCAGCGCGACCAGGTCGAGCAACGACGACAGATCCGGCTTCGTTTCGCCGAACGCGCCCTCTTCGTGCAACCGCGCGCGCAAGGCCAGCAGCAGGTAGAACATCACGCCAACGCCGGCCAGCATCTTGCTCGGGAACGGGTCGCCGACCAGGTTCGGATTGACCATCGCATCGCACGCCGGCAACTGCTCGCCGGGCAGGTGATGGTCGGTCACGATCACCTGGATGCCGCGTGCCTTCGCCGCGGCCACGCCGGCGATGCTGGCCACGCCGTTGTCGACAGTGACGATCAGCTGCGGCGTGGGCTGCAGCGAGGCGACCAGCGCGAGGCTCAAGCCGTAGCCATGCACGAAGCGGTTCGGGATGGCGTAGCTGACCCGCTTCGCACCGAGCAGACGCAGCCCGCGCACCGCCACGGCGGTGCCGGTGGCGCCGTCGCAGTCGTAGTCGCCGGCGATCAGGATCGACCAGTCGTCGCGGATCGCCTCGACCAGCAGCCCGACCGCCTGCGCCATCCCGCCCAGCAACTGCGGCGACAGCATCCGCGCCAGCCGGTGTTCGATTTGGCCCGGTTCCAGCACGCCGCGCGCGGCGTAGACCTGCTGCAGCACCGGATGCACCGAGGCCGGCCAGCCATGCGGTACGCCCTTGCTCTCGCGCCGGCGCAGTTGCAGCACGCTCAACGCCCTGCCCCGCGCCAGAAACGCCAGCGGTGCCGGGATTTGTGCCGCCAGCGTTCGCCGCTGGCGAAGTGCAGCACGACAGACTGGCCGCCAAGCAGCGGCAACAACGTCGGCCACCAGCGCGCGGCGATCTCGTGCGCCGGCAGATCCTGCAGATCGATCAGCCAGCCTGCCCCGCTGGCGACAATCGCATCGGCCGTGCGCGACTGCTGGGCGATACCGGCACGCGCGGCCAGCGCGCATAGCAGCAGGTCATCGCTGACCACACCCAGCACGTTGCCGGGCAAGGCATCCGGCAGGCGACCGCCGCCCCACAGCCACAGGCTGTTGACCGGCGTCTGTCCGCGCGCCTGCCGTCGGGCATTCAGCGGATGCTGGTGCAGCAGCACCTGGACGTCGTTGAGCAAGACCCGCCAGCGGCGCCCTTCCGTACCCTGCGGCAGATGCTGCGCCAGGTCCTCGCCCAGTGCCTGCTCGGGTGCGGCGAAGCCGGGCAACCGCGTATCGCCCGGCAAGCGCAGGTGCCAATGATCCGGCGTGGAAATTTCCAGTCGCATGCCGGCTTCGTCGAACACGGGGTGCAGCGGCTCAGCCAGTGCCTGCGCCTCGTCCATGTCCAGCTGCATCTGGCCGCAGGCCAGCAGGCGCACGCCGTTCATGTCGGGCTGCACCCAGGCCGGATCGGCCGACAGCCAAGTTCCATCCGACGCATCGCCGGCGAGAAACTCGCGGGTGATCGCCGCCGCAGGCACGTCGGCGTCGACGCCGGGGAAGTGATCGCCGAGACCGCCCAGATAGCCGATGCCGCCATCCGGCAAACGATCGGCGCGGGGCAGCCATTCGCGCAGCGGATGGGTTGGCTCGAAATGCGCCAGCGCGGGCAGCCACAGTTGCAACGATTGCTCCGGCGTCGGCATGTCTAGGCTTCCAGTTGTTCGACCAGTGCCAGCCACTCGGTTTCCAGCGCTTCCTTCTCGCGGCGCAGCTCGGTCTGGCGCTGGCCCAGCCGCATCATCTCGCTGGTCGGACCGTTGTAGGTGGCGGGGTCGGCCAGCTGGGTTTCCAGCGTGGCCAGTTCGGCGTCGATCGTGGCGGTGCGGGTCTCGATCTTCTTCACCCGCTGGCGCGCGGACTTCTCGTTCTCGCGCTGCGCGGCCGCCTGGCGGCGGCGTTCCTCGGGCGTGGCTTCCGGCACCACTTCGACCACCACCGGTTTGGCCGCCGCGCCGGCTTTCGCCGCCTTCTTGCTGGCGGTGCCGCGCGTTTTCAGCCAGCGCGCGTAATCGTCCAGGTCGCCGTCGAAGCTTTCCACCACCCCGTCGGCGACGCGCCAGAAGCTGTCGCAGACCATGCCGAGCAGATGGCGGTCGTGCGAGACCAGCACCAGCGCACCGTCGAAGTCGGCCAGTGCATCGGCCAGCGCCTCGCGCATGTCCAGGTCGAGATGGTTGGTCGGCTCGTCGAGCAGCAGCAGGTTCGGCTTGTCCCAGGCGATCAGCGCCAACGCCAGCCGTGCGCGCTCGCCGCCGGAGAAACCATCGACCGATTCGAACGCGCGGTCGCCGGCGAAATTCCAGGTGCCGAGGAAATCGCGCATGACCTGGGTCGCCACGCCGGGCGCCTTGTCCTGCAGATGATCGAGCGGGCTGGCGCCTTCGCGCAGGCTTTCCACCGTGTGCTGGGCGAAGTAGCCGATCTTCAGGTCCTTGTGCGCCTTGCGCTCGCCGCTGAACGGTTCCAACTCGCCGACCAGGGTCTTGACCAGGGTGGACTTGCCGGCGCCGTTCGGGCCGAGCAGGCCGATCCGCTCGCCCGCCTCGATGCTGAAGCGCACGTCGGCGAGCACGATGTTCGCCACCTCGTCCGCGTGCGTGGACGGATCGGCCAGATAGCCGGCGGTGATGTCTTCCAGCTGCAGCATCGAATCGGGCAACCGCCCCGGCACCGGAAACTGGAAGCTGAAGGGCCGCTCGGCGCGCACCGCCTCGGTGCCGGCCAGCTTCTCCAGCCGCTTCATCCGCGACTGTGCCTGCTTGGCCTTGCTGGCCTTGGCCTTGAAACGGTCGACGAAAGACTGCAGGTGCGCGCGCTCGGCCTGCTCGCGTTCGTGCGAAATCTGCTGCTGGCGCAACTGCTCGGCGCGCAGGCGTTCGAACGCGCTGTAGTTGCCGGTGTACAGCTTGGCCTTGCCGTCGTTGAGATGCAGCGTGTGGGTGATCACGCCATCGAGGAATTCGCGGTCGTGCGAGATGATCAGCAAGGTGCCCTGGTAGCGGCGCAGCCATTCTTCCAGCCACAGCACGGCGTCGAGATCGAGATGGTTGGTCGGCTCATCCAGCAGCAGCAGGTCGGAGGGGCACATCAGCGCACGCGCCAGGTTCAGCCGCCCACGCCAGCCGCCGGAGAATTCCTTCACCGCGCGCTCGTGCGTTTCCGGCGGGAAACCCAGGCCATGCAGCAGACGGCCGGCGCGGGCGCGGCCGTCGTAACCGTTCAGTTCCTCGATGCGGTGATGCGCTCTCGCCATCGCCTCCATGTCGCCGCGATCGCCGGCGTCGGCCTCGTCGCGCATGGCGGCGGCCAGTTCCTCGTCGCCGCCCAGCACGTAGTCGATCGCCGCGTCCGGCAGCGCCGGGGTTTCCTGCGACACCGAGGCCAACCGCAGCTTGGCGGGCATGTCGAGATCGCCGGCATCGCTCTCCAGGCTGCCCTGCAAGGCCGCGAACAGGCTGGATTTGCCGCAGCCGTTGCGGCCGATCACGCCCAGCCGCCAACCGCTCTGGATCACCAGGTCGATGTCGGAAAGCAGCAGCCGGCTGCCGCGGCGCAAGGCGAAATGTCGAAAGGAAATCATGGAAAACCTGGATCGGAACGGGGCAGGCAGTCGCCCGCAGCCGCCCATGATAGCGGCGATGGCGCTATTCTCGGCGAACCGGCTGGTGCTGCCGCGCCATGACGAATGCCGAACCCATCGCAATCGGCGGCAATCGGCATGGCGCAGCACAAGCGGTTCTGCTACAACGACGCCGCATACAGCCTTGTATGGAGAGGGGAGCCATGATCAAGTTCACGAGCAGTTTGCCGATCGTCATCATGCTGGCCGCTGCCGCCGGTCTGGCCGCGCCTCGGCTGGCCAGTGCGGCGCAATCGCGGACGGAGCACGGCGACAGCCTGCTGGTCCATCGCGTACAGCAGGAAAAGGGCATGAACCTGCCCCAGCGCGGACTGAGCATGGCCCAGGTCGAGAAGACCTGGGGCGCGCCGCAGCGCAAGCTCTCGCCGCGCGGCGGCGACACCAGGAAGCACCCGCAGATCAATCGCTGGGAGTACCCGGAGTTCATCGTGTATTTCGAGCACAGCCACGTGATCCACTCGGTGCTGAACACGCCGGCCGGCAACAACACCAATCCAGCAGCCGTCAACTGAGCTGACTTCACCGTAACGCGGCCCGTGGCGACACGGGCCGCGTTTTTCATGGCGCACATCCATGTGCGCCACCCTGACGGGCGCCCTGCGGGCGTGCAAAACGGCAGTCCTGCCGTTTTGTCACGGCGCGTACCTTCTCATGTGCGCCACCCTGACGGGCGCCCTGCGGGCGTGCAAAACGGCAGTCCTGCCGTTTTGTCGTCGTGCTATCGCTTAAAATGTGCAACCCGGCGCCAATTCAGGCGCCGCACTACGCACATGAGAACCCCAGCATGACCGACCACTCCTTGCGCCTGCCGGCGGAATGGGAACCGCAGGCCGCCGTGCTGATCGCCTGGCCGCATGCCGGTACCGACTGGGCCGAACGCCTGGCCGCAGTGGAAACCACCTACGTGGCGCTGGCCGCGGCGGTGACGCGGTTCCAGCGGCTGATCATCGTGGTGGCCGATGCCGCGCTGAATACTCACGTGCAGTCGCAACTGCGTGACGCCGGCGTGGATCTCGCGAAGATCCGCTTCGTCGAACTGCCGTACGACGACACTTGGCTGCGCGACTCCGGCCCGATCACCTTGAAAGGTGGCGAGGCCGCCGATTCTCAACGATATTTCCAGCTCACCGACTTCCGCTTCACCGGCTGGGGCGGTAAGTTCGACGCCGAACAGGACGATGCGCTCGTCGCCGGTCTGGTTGACGCCGGCGTATTCGGCCAGGCCGCGCACAAGCGCATCGACTGGGCACTGGAAGGCGGCGGCATCGAGAGCGACGGCGCGGGCAGCGTGCTCACCACCTGGCGTTGCCTGGTGCAGCGGCACCCGGAACAGTCGCGCGAGGAAATGAGCGCGATCCTGCGCGACAGCCTGCACGCCGAGCGCGTGCTGTGGCTGGACTACGGCTACCTCGAAGGCGACGACACCGACGCGCACATCGACACCCTCGCCCGCTTCGCGCCGGGTGAGCGCATCGTGTTCCAGGCCTGCGACGATCCTGGCGACCCGCATTACGACGAACTGCAGCGGATGGCCGCCGAGCTGGCCGCACTGCGCACCGCCGATGGCCGCCCGTACCAGCTCTACCCGCTGCCGTGGGCACAGCCCATCCTCGACGAGGGTCGCCGGCTCGCCGCCTCCTATGCGAACTACCTGATCGTCAACGGCGCCGTGCTGGTACCCGCCTACGGCGACAAGGCTGATGACGCGGCTGCGCGCATCATCGGCAGCGCGCATCCGGGCCGCGAGATCGTGCAGGTACCCTGCCGCCCGCTGATCTGGCAGAACGGCAGCCTGCACTGCATCACCATGCAGTTGCCCGCCGGGCTGGCTTGAGCCGGTTGCACCCATCCAGCTCGGCTATCCATTTTCCGCCTGAGCATGATCCGCCACCGATGCGGTTCGCAACGCATCGAGGATCGCATCGACGTGTGGCGCCCATGCGTCGAAGGGAATGGACGGTCCCTTGTCAGTCAGATCGTCCGCCAGATCCATGCGACAGATTTCGCGACCGATATGTTCAAGCACGTTCCAGCGGGCATCGTATTTCTCGTCAGGCCTGAATACCCAGAAGTTCAAACATAGACGCCCCTGTATTTGAACGCTCAGGAAATTGCGGAGCGGCAATCCGGGCAACGCGAACAGGACAGCCCCGGTTCTTCCCTTGCCCCAGGCAACGGACCGCCCATCGGCTTGAAAAAATCTCAGCAGCTGAATGACAGGCGAGGGTGCAGATACATGAGACGCCAGTTCAGCCAGAAAGCTTGGCTCATCCCATATCTGGCCAGAGCCGGAACCCGTGGACGCAGCACCATCGAGACGTGCGCGGGGCTCGATATCCTGAGGCCGAATCAGAAAAGGACTTACAAAAGTCTGGCCCGCTGCATGGAATTGCTGCAGCTCCAGAACGAATAACTCGACGGTCGGCATCCGGCCATGAAAGAAGTCGAGTTGCATCTTGAGACGTTGCGGGGCTTCATCCAGCAAGAAGATCAGGCGCATGCGTGCTTCACGCAAGTTGGCTTCAACTGCCTTGAAGTAGGCTTCTGGTTCATCCCATTGCGGGTGAAGCCTGGCAATCTCAGCTGGCAGATCGGTATGCGTGGCTCGCGCCATCCGCAGCAATTGATCAGCCGTCCAGTAATGCCTTCCATTGGCGGCGTACTCGAACAATTGGCCCACAATTTCCCTGTGCGCCTCGCCATTTTTGGCAAGCTTGCATTCGATCAACGTGGGGATGGCGTCCTGATCGGCCACAAGGATGTCGAGAAACCACAGATCGGCCCCAGTCTCCGGACTTGGCACCGGCATTTCATGCTTTATGAGCATCCAGCGTCGGGGATTGGCAGAGTCAATCTCTTCGCCGAGCAACAAGTCGAGATTTTTCTCTACCAGTGTCTGCAGGTCCCTCTCTTCCCGTTGTGCTCGTTTGCGCTCTGCAAGCACCGTGGAGCCGTCATCGAACACCCGATAAATCTTGCCCATATTGCCCCCTGACAAACTTGAAGGTGAACGTGGCACACGCTCATTCTGTGCCGACCTGCTGCTACCGCGATTCCCTCCATGGCGCGTTGATTGATATCCCGTATCTGCAGCTTCGCTACACTACGCATTCGCCCTTGGCGGCAGGAATCCATGATGATCCGCAAAACCCTGAAAGTCGCGCTGCTGCAGGAAACCGACCGCGGCAGCCGCGACGCCAACCTGGACGCCATCGAAGCCGGTCTGCGCAAAGCCGCCGCGGCCGGTGCCGAACTGGTGCTGTTGCAGGAATTGCACAACGGCCCGTATTTCTGCCAGCACGAGTCGGTGGAGATCTTCGACCAGGCCGAGAGCATTCCCGGCCCAGGCACCGCGCGTATCGGCAAGCTGGCCGAGGAGTTGAAACTGGTCGTCGTCGCCTCGCTGTTCGAGCGCCGCGCCGCCGGCCTGTACCACAACACCGCGGTGGTGTTCGACCGCTCGGCAGCCATCGCCGGCACCTACCGCAAGATGCACATCCCGGACGATCCGGCGTTCTACGAAAAGTTTTACTTCACTCCGGGCGACCTCGGCTTCGAACCGATCGACACTTCGGTCGGCCGGCTCGGCGTGCTGGTGTGCTGGGACCAGTGGTACCCGGAAGCGGCACGCCTGATGGCACTGGCCGGTGCCGAGCTGCTGCTCTACCCCACCGCGATCGGCTGGGACCCGAACGATGGACAGGCCGAAAAGGATCGCCAGCGCGACGCCTGGATCACCGTGCAGCGCGGCCACGCGGTAGCCAACGGTCTGCCCTTGCTGTCATGCAACCGCACCGGCTTCGAGGCCGATCCGTCGGGCGTGGGCGCCGGCATCCAGTTCTGGGGATCGAGCTTCGTCGCCGGTCCGCAGGGCGAGTTCCTGGCCCAGGCCGGCACCGATGCACGCGAGCTGCTGCTGGCCGAGGTCGACCTGGCGCGCAGCGAACATGTGCGGCGGATCTGGCCGTTCCTGCGCGACCGGCGCATCGACGCGTATGCCGACCTGCTCAAGCGTTTCCGTGACTGAAGCCTCGCCCCATTGCTTGTTCTGCATGGCCGTCGTCCCCATGCTTGGATTCCCCCCGAGACCGGCCTGCTGATCGCATGAGTGTTCCCGAAACCGAAATCACCGTGTTGCCTGCCGCCCTGCAGGGCCAGCCGATCGAGCGCGTGCAGCGCGACGGCGTGGAATACGTGGTGCTGGGTACCGCTCACGTCTCGCGCAGCAGCATGGAAGCGGTCGAGGCGCTGCTGGCCCACGAGCACTTCGACGCGGTGGCGGTGGAACTGTGCGACAGCCGCGCGCAGAGCATGCGCGATCCGGAAGCGTTCAAGCAGCTGGACCTGTTCAAGGTGATCCGCCAGGGCAAGGCCGGCATGGTCGCCGCCAGTCTGGTGCTGTCGACGTTCCAGAAACGCCTGGCCGACCAGTCCGGCATCCAGCCCGGCGCCGAGATGAAGGCGGCGATGGACGGCGCCGAACGACGCGGCCTGCCGCTGTGGCTGATCGACCGCGAAGTCGGCACGACGCTCAAGCGCGCCTGGCGCAGCGTGGGTTTTTGGCAGCGCTTCGGTCTGCTCGGCGGCCTGCTGGCCAGCGTGTTCGACCGCGAGGACATCGAACAGGGCGAAATCGAGAAACTGAAACAGGGCGACCTGCTGGAAAGCGCGTTCAGCGAATTCGCCAGCGGTTCGAAGCCGCTCTACGAAAGCCTGATCGGCGAGCGCGATGCATTCATGGCCGCGCGCCTGCGCGAGGAATCCGCCCGCTCGGCCACGACGGAAAACCGCCGCGTGCTGGTGGTGATCGGCGCCGGCCACCTCAAGGGTCTGTGCGCTCTGCTGCGCGACCAGCAGGACGACCCCGCCGGCAAAATCGCCGAACTGGCTGCCACACCGCCCAAGGCCCGCTGGCCGAAGTGGTTGGCCGTTGCGCTGGTGCTGTTGGTGTTCGCCGCGATCGCCTGGGCGTTCCACCAGAACACCGCACTCGGCACGCAGGCATTGCGCGACTGGGTGCTGTTCACCGGTGGTTTCGCCGCGCTCGGCGCCCTGGCCGCCGGAGCCCATCCGCTCAGCATCCTCGCCGCCTTCATCGCTGCGCCGATCAAGCCGTTCCGTCCCGGCATTCCGGCCGGCGGCATCAGTGCGATGGCCGAAGCCTGGGTGCGCCGCCCGCGGGTGGTCGATTTCGACACCTTGCGCGACGACATCGTGCACTGGAGCGGCTGGTGGAAGAACCGCGTCGCACGCACCTTGCTGAATTTCTTCCTGGTCAGCGTGGGCACGATCATCGGCGAGTACAGCGCCGGCATCCACATCTTCAAGAGCCTGTTCTGACCACGGCTGCGTGCCGAGCGGCAGCAAGGCGCGTGCTACGATGCGCGCCGCCTGCAGGCTCCCTGCAAACGCGCTTCGATATCCGGCCTGGGTGGCGAAACTGGTATACGCAAGGGACTTAAAATCCCTCGGCCGCAAGGCCATGCGGGTTCGATCCCCGCCCCAGGCACCAATAACCGCTTGACGCCCGATCAAACGATGGAGTGCGGCGAGTGTCGCCGCACTCCACGATGACGCCTGGCCTGGATCAGGCCGCCGCGTCCTTCAGCTTCTTCAGCGGGCGGATCTTGACCTTGACCGATGCCGGCTTGGCCGCGAACCACTGCTCTTCCTTGGTGAACGGGTTGATGCCCTTGCGCTTCGGCTTGGCCGGTACGCTCACCGCGGTGATCTTCAGCAAGCCGGGCAACTGGAACGAACCGGCGCCCTTCTTGTGCACGGAACCGGCGACCGCGCCTTCCAGCGCGGCGAGCACGGCGCGAACGTCTTTGGCGACCACGCCACTGGCTTCCACGATGTGCGCCACCAGGCTGGACTTGTTCAGGACTTCCTTGATCGGCTTGGGTGCAGCCGATGCGGCCTTGGCCTTGGGTGCCGGCTTGCTCTTGGCCGTTGCTTTCTGCGTCTTTGCCATGAATTTCCCCCTCGTCTACGTGGTGATGGATTGTTTGCATTGCCTCACGGCACGCTGAATGTAGGGGAATTCAGCGGTGCCGCCAACGGGTCGGACAACAAAAGATGTTTCCCGGTCGCAAAATCTTCAGCAAGACGGACAGAAGTGCTCACCACTCCGCAAAGCTCTGGTGTACGACGGTTGGATGGAGCGACAACAAAAAACCCGCCGTCGGCGGGTTTTCGGGGCTGGCTGGCAACCGGTTGCGCAATGGAGGCCTAGGTCGGAATCGAACCGGCGTACGCGGATTTGCAGTCCGCTGCATGACCACTCTGCCACCAGGCCATTGCTTCGTGAAGCACGATCATGATGATCGCAGGTTGCCTCTAAAAAACAAAACCCCGGAAAGCCGAGGTTCTGCATTGAAACTGGAGCGGGAAACGAGACTCGAACTCGCGACCCCGACCTTGGCAAGGTCGTGCTCTACCAACTGAGCTATTCCCGCATCGGAGCCGCGAATCATAGCAGAACGGAGTCATTTGTGAATAGCTGCGACAGCGTTTTCTCGACCCGGACTCCGGCCCCGTGCCCCGACCCGACGCATCGCTGAAACGACAAGGCCCCGAACGGATCGGGGCCTTGTCTGCAAACTGGAGCGGGAAACGAGACTCGAACTCGCGACCCCGACCTTGGCAAGGTCGTGCTCTACCAACTGAGCTATTCCCGCATCGGAGCCGCGCATTCTAATACGTGGATGCGGATCGTCAAGCCCGTATCGATCAACCGACGTCCCGACGCTCAGATATCGCCATCGTCAGCATCGGCAGATGACTGCCCCGACATATCGCCGCTCAGGATCGGCCAGGCGGCGCGCAGATAGTACAGGCCGGACCAGATCGTGAGCACGCCGGCGATCACCAGCAAGGCCTCGCCGATGTGGTACAGGCGCAGCGCTTCGGCGGCTTTCTCGTGCTGCACGATCAGCACCACCAGCGCGACCATCTGCATCACCGTCTTCAGCTTGCCGATGAAGGCGACCTTGACGGTGGCGCGCATGCCGATCTCGGCCATCCACTCGCGCAGCGCCGACACGCTGATCTCGCGCCCCACGATCACCGCCGCGGTCACCGCCATCAGGATGCCGGGCCAGCCGCCACGATGCGACTCGACCAGCAGGAACAAGGTCACCGCGACCATCAGCTTGTCGGCAACCGGATCGAGGAACGCACCGAACGCCGAGGTGAGATTCATGCGTCGGGCCAGGTAGCCGTCCAGCCAGTCGGTGAACGCCGCCAGCAGGAAGACGATCGCCGCGGTGATGTTGTGACCCGGAAACGGCAGGTAGAACGCCACCACCATGACCGGCAGCAGGGCAACGCGAAAGAGGGTCAGCCAGGTCGGCAGGTTGATGTGCATGGTGCGTTCCAGTGATTTGCGCCAGTTTCGCATGCCGGCACGCCGCTGCCGAGTGAAGGCGTTCGCCGACGTTCAGCCATGCAGGCTGGCGTAGATGCGCTCGGCCAGGCCACGGTCGATGCCTTTCACCTGCATCAGTTCCTCGACGCCGGCGCCTTCCACGCCCTGCAGGCCGCCGAACGCCTTCAGCAGCGCCGAACGACGGCGCGCGCCGATGCCCGGCACGTCCTCCAGCACGCTGCGTTCGCGCGCCTTCTCGCGCCGCTTGCGATGGCCGCTGATCGCGAAGCGATGCGCCTCGTCACGCACCGCGGCGACCAGGTGCAAGGCCGGCGACGACGAGCCCGGATGCAGTTCGCGCCCGGGGTTTCCTGATTCAAGCCGCGCCAGCACCAGGGTCTCCTCACCGGCACGCCGGCCCGGACCCTTCGCCACGCCCACCACTTCGATACCGCCGACGCCGAGTTCCCCGAGCACGTCCAGCGCCTGTGCCACCTGACCGCTGCCGCCGTCGATCAGCAGGATGTCGGGACGCGCGCCCTCGCCTTCGGCCACCTTGCGGAAACGCCGGGTCAGCGCCTGATGCATCGCCGCGTAGTCGTCGCCGGGAGTGATCCCGGTGATGTTGAAGCGGCGGTAGTGCGATTTCTCCGGACCTTCCGGCCCGAACACCACGCACGAGGCGACAGTCAGCTCGCCCATCGTGTGGCTGATGTCGAAGCACTCGATGCGCCGCGGCGCCGCCGCCAGCCCCAGCACCTTCTGCAGGTCGTCGAAACGCGTGCCCAGGGTCTGCCGGCTGGCCAGCCGCGCGGTCAGCGAGGCTTGCGCGTTGCGCTCGGCCATCTGCAGGAACTGCGCGCGCTCGCCGCGCACGCTGGACTTCAATTCGATGGCGCGGCCGGCGTGCTGGGTCAGCAGCTCGGTCAGGATGCCCTGATCGGCCAGCGGCTCGCCCAGGATCAGCTCGCGCGGCACCGGTCGATCCAGGTAGTACTGCGCGATGAACTGGGTCAGCACGTCGGCCGGCTCGGCATCCAGCGGCAGGCGCGGGAAGAAGTCGCGCGTGCCGAGGCTGATGCCGTCGCGGAAGAACAGCACACTGACGCAGGCCATGCCTGCCTCGATGCGGCAGGCGATCACGTCCATGTCGGCACTGGCGCCCTGCACGTGGTGCTGCGCCTGCAACTGGCGCAAGGCGGCCACCTGATCGCGCAGTTTCGCCGCACGTTCGAACTGCAACGCCTTGCTGGCCTGTTCCATCGCCTCGGCCAGCTCGTCGATCACCGCGTTGCTGCGCCCTTCCAGGAACATCTCGGCATGGCGCACGTCGCTGCGGTAATCCTCGACACTGATCAGCTGCACGCACGGCGCGCTGCAGCGGCCGATCTGGTATTGCAGGCAGGGCCGCGTGCGGTTGCGGAAGTAGCTGTCCTCGCACTGGCGCACCTTGAACAGCTTCTGCATCAGGCTGAGGCTTTCGCGCACCGCGTAGGTGCTCGGATACGGTCCGAAGTAGCGTCCCGGCAGGTTCTTCGCGCCGCGGTGGAAGGCCAGTCGCGGGTAGTCCTCGCCGCCGGACAGGTAGATGTACGGGTAGCTCTTGTCGTCGCGCAGCAGGATGTTGTAGCGCGGCTTCAGCGACTTGATCAGCTGCGATTCCAGCAGCAGCGCCTCGCCCTCGGTGCGCGTCACGGTGATCTCGACGCGGGCGATCTGCGCCACCATCGCCGCGATGCGCGGCTCCATGCGCGGCTTCAGGAAATAGCTGCCGACGCGCTTCTTGAGATTGCCGGCCTTGCCCACGTAGAGCAGCTCGCCGGCCGCGTCGAAATGACGATAGACGCCGGGCGAGGAAGTCAGCGTACGGACGAAGGCCTTGCCATCGAAGGGGGGCGGTTGCACGGACTGCATGGGATCATTCTAGTAGCGATGACCCATGCAGATGGTGGCTCAGTGCTGCGTGCGCAACCACTGCTCCGCGCGTTCCAGGTCGGCTTCGGTGTCGATGCCCGGCGGAAACGGCTCCGGAGTCAGCCGCACCGCGATCGCGTGACCGTGCTCCAGCACGCGCAACTGCTCCAGCGATTCGGTCTGTTCCAGCGGCGTGCGCGGCAGGCGGCTGTAGCGGTCCAGGAAGCCAGCCCGGTACGCGTAGATGCCGATGTGCCGCAGGAACGGCGATCCGGATGGCAGCGCATGCCGGTCGGCGGCGAACGCATCGCGCGCCCACGGCAACGGCGCCCGGCTGAAATACAGCGCGCGGCCGTCGGCGGCACGCACCAGTTTCACCACGTTCGGGTCGAACAGTTCCTCGGCGTCGATGATCGGCGTGGCCAGGGTCGCCATCGGCGCATCGTCGCCGGCCAGCGCCTGCGCCACCGCGCGGATGCCGGCGGCGGGCGCAAACGGTTCGTCGCCCTGCAGATTCACCACGATGCTGTCGTCGGCCCAGCCATAGTGCTGCGCGCACTCGGCCAGGCGGTCGCTGCCCGAGGCGTGATCGCTGCGGGTCATGCAGACGTCCACGCCGTCCTGCCCGGCCAGTGCGCCGGCGATGCGCGGGTCGTCCACCGCCACCACCACCTGGCTGGCGCCGGCCTGCAGGGCGCGCTGTGCCACGCGCACCACCATCGGCACGCCGTCGATCGCGCGCAGCGGCTTGGCCGGCAGGCGGGTCGAGCCGTAACGGGCGGGAATGGCGACGATGAATGGCGGTACGACATTGGACATGAGGACAATCTTCAACCAGGAGGCAAGCCTTGCCGCAACGATACATGCACGGCGCGGACAGTTCAGCCCGCGCCGCGCAGCGCGAAGCCACAGCCGTTGGCCAGCTCCAGGAAGCCGGGAAACGACGTGGCGACATGACCGCAGTCATTGATCCGTACCGGACCGGTGGCGACCAGTCCGGCCACCGCGAAACTCATCGCGATGCGATGGTCGAGGTGGCTCTCCACCGTGCCGCCGCCGAGCCGGCCACCGTGGATGACCGCGCCATCCGGCGTTTCCTCGACCACCGCGCCGAGCGTGCGCAGACCGCTGGCCATCGTGGCGATGCGGTCGGATTCCTTCACCCGCAACTCGGCCGCACCACGAATCACCGTCGTGCCGCTGGCCACCGCGGCGGCGATGAACAGCGCGGGAAACTCGTCGATCATGTCCGGGACCAGCGCCTCGGGCAGCTCGACGCCATGCAGCGGCGCGTGGCGTACCACGAGATCGCCGACCGGCTCGCCGCCGGCCTCGCGCTCGTGCTCGACCGTGATGTCCGCACCCATCAGGCGCAGCGCCTGCAGCAGGCCGGTGCGGCGCGGATTGAGGCCCACCGCGGGCAGGCGCAATTCGGAGCCCGGCACGATGCTGGCGGCGACCAGGAAGAACGCCGCCGAGGAAAAATCGGCCGGCACCTCGACGTCGGTGGCATGCAGCGCATGGCCGCCTTCAAGTTTCGCGCGGCCCGGTGCGAACGCGATCGGCCAGCCGAACGCGGCCAGCATGCGCTCGGTGTAGTCGCGGGTCGGGTGCGGTTCGATGACTTCGGTTTCACCGGCGGCGTACAGGCCGGCCAGCAGCAGCGCGGACTTCACCTGCGCGCTGGCCACCGGCAGTTCGTAGCGGATGCCGTGCAGCGGCTGGCCGCCGTGCACGTGCAGTGGCGGCAGGCCGTCGTGCGTGTCGATCCGCGCGCCCATCAGGGCCAGCGGATCGGTCACCCGGCGCATCGGCCGTTTCGACAGCGAGGCGTCGCCAACCAGGATGCTGTCGAACGCCTGCCCGGCCAGCAGGCCGGTCAGCAGGCGCATGCCGGTGCCGGCATTGCCGCAATCCAGCGCCCGCGATGCGCCGCGCAGACCGTGCAGGCCCACGCCATGCACCACGCGCTCACCCGCCGACGGTGTGTCGATGCGCACGCCGAGCTGCGCCAGCACGGCGGCAGTGGCGCGGGTGTCTTCGCCTTCGAGGAAGCCGCGGATGCGCGACTCTCCCTCGGCGATCGCGGCCAGCATCAGCGCGCGATGCGAAACCGACTTGTCGCCGGGAACGCGCACGCTGCCATGCAACGGCCGACCCGGTCGGCTGCTCCAGTCCAGGCGAACGCTCAAGGCAAGGCCACCGGGTAGGAACCGAGCACGCGGATGGTGGCGGCCGATACGCCGATATCACGCACCGCGGCCTGCAACGCATCGCCGTCGATATGGCCGGAGACGTCGATGAAGAACGCGTACTGCCACTTGCCGGTATGCGCCGGCCGCGACTCGATGCGGTTCAGGCTGATGCCGTGCTTCGCGAACGGGCTGAGCACGTCGTACAGCGCGCCCGGCTTGTCGTTGACGGTGATCAGCAGCGAGGTGCGGTCGTTGCCCGAGGGCGGGAACAGCGAACGGCCGATCACCAGGAAGCGCGTGGTGTTGTCGGCGCGGTCCTCGATGCCCCTGGCCACGGTCTTCAGGCCGTAGACCTTGCCCGCCGTCTCGCCGGCGATCGCCGCCGCGTCATCGGCGTGCCGGGCCAGTCGGGCGGCTTCGGCATTGCTGCCCACCGCGATGCACTCCACGTCGGGCAGGTTGATGCGCAGCCAGGTCTTGCACTGCTGCAGCGACTGCGCGTGCGCGTAGACGCGGCGCACATCCTCCAACTGGCCGGTCAGCGAGTGCAGGCACTGATGCACGCGCAACTCCACCTCACCGCAAATGGTGGCTTCGGAAGTGAGGAACATGTCCAGGGTGACCTGGATCATGCCCTGGCCGGAGTTTTCCACCGGCACCACGCCGAAGTCGGCATGCCCGGCGGCGACCTCCTGGAACACTTCCTCGATGCTGCCCAGCGGCAAGCCGTAGGCGGCGTGGCCGAAATGCTTGCGCACGGCCTGTTCGCTGAAGGTACCTTCCGGGCCCAGAAAGCCGATCTTCAACGGATCCTCCTGGGCCAGGCAGGACGACATGATCTCGCGGAACAGCCGCACCATCTCGGCGTCGGACAGCGGACCCTCGTTGCGGTCCACCACCATGCGCAGCACGTGGGCCTCGCGTTCGGGACGGTAATAGTCGATCGCGGAAAGCCCCTCCCCCTTCACCTTCGCCACCGTCCGCGCATGGTTCGCGCGCTCGGAAATCAGCTGCTGGATCTGCCGGTCGATGCTGTCGATGCGTTCGCGCATCTCGCTCAACGGGGTTTTCGGGTCGGTCATGCGTTAGCCGCCTGGATGGATAGAAGTCCAAATGATGAAGCGGCATCCTGCCTGAAGAATTCCGCCATGGCCCGATCAGCCGCGCCGCTGCGCGAAATCCCGCATGAACGCCACCAGCGCCTCGACGGCTTCCGGCGGCACCGCGTTGTACAGCGAGGCGCGCATGCCGCCGAGCGCCTTGTGGCCCTTCAGCGCAAGCAGGCCGGCTGCTTCGGATTCCTGCAGGAACGCGGCATCCAGCGCAGCGTCGTGCAGGGTGAAGCGCACGTTCATGCGCGAGCGCGCGGACAGCTCGATCGGGTTGCGGTAATAGCCGCCGGAGCCGTCGATGGCCCGGTACAGCAACTCGGCCTTGGTCCGGTTGCGTTCGGCCATCACGCCCAGACCGCCCTGCGCCTTGAGCCACTGGAAGGTCAGCCCCGCCACGTACCAGCCCCAGGTGTTCGGCGTGTTGAGCATCGAATCGGCGGCGGCGTGCTCGGCGTAGCGGAAGATCCGCGCCATCGGCCGGCCGGCCCGCTGCAGCAGGTCGCGGCGGATGATCATCAGCACCAGACCGGACGGACCGATGTTCTTCTGCGCGCCGGCGTAGATCAGCCCGAAGCGGCTGACGTCCAGCGGCTCGGACAGGATGTTCGAGGACATGTCCGCCACCAGCGGCACCGCGCCGACCTCGGGGACCTCATGGAACTCCACGCCGTGGATCGTCTCGTTCGGCGTGTAGTGCACGTAGGCGGCGTTCGGGTCGAGCTGCCAGCTGTCGCGCGGCGGCAGCTCCAGGTAATCGTCCGCTTCGCCGCTGGCCGCCACGTTCACCCGCACATAGGGTCTGGCTTCGCTGGCCGCCTTCGCACTCCAGTGCCCGCTGACGATGTAGTCGGCGCTGTCGCCCTCGCCAGCCAGGTTCATCGGGATCTGCGCGAAGTGCTGGGTGGCACCACCTTGCAGGAACAGCACGGCGTAGTCGGCCGGGATCTGCATCAACTCGCGCAGGTCGGCTTCGGCCTGGGCAGCCATCGCGATGAAGCGTTTGCCGCGGTGGGACTGCTCCATCACCGAAGCGCCGCTGCCGTTCCAGTCCAGCATCTCGCGCTGGGCGCGTTCGAGTACCGCCTGCGGCAACGCCGCCGGACCGGCGCTGAAGTTCCAGACTCTGCTCACGTGCGCCTGCGTCCTGTCGAGGGTATTCCGCGCATTATGGCGCGGCGCAGCATGGCGCGGTCAACCCTCAGCGCGTGCCCTCAGCGTGTGCCCTCAGAAACGGATCAGCAGCACCAGTGCGATGCCCAGTGCCAGCACGGCGGCAGTGACGATCAGCCACCACACTTCGCCACTCGGGCCGGCAGTGTCTTCCGGCAGTTGTTGCGGCAACGGTTCGGCCATCACGATCTCCGGCTCCGGCTCCATTCCCGGTCCGTCGACCACGAAGCGATGCATCGCCACGCCGAGCTGGTCGCCGGGCTGCAAGGCCAGTTTCTGCACCGCCACACCGTTGACCCGCAGCGGGTGGCGCTCGCACGACTGGGTGGTTTCCAGCCACAGCTGGCCGCCTTCCCAGAAGATCCGCAGCGCCACGATGTCGCCCTGCGGCAGTTCCAGCGGGCAATCGCCGTGCGGCCCGAAGGCCAGGCTGTCCTGCATCGGCAGCACCCGCCCGGACAACGGGCCGGCCACGGCGCGCAAGGCCACCGTGCAGCGACCCTGTTCGGGTACGTTCAACGGCGGGCGTTGGGCCGGGTCCCCGTCGGCGCGCAGCAGCAGGCGACAGTCACCCACGCTGACCACATCGCCCGCACGCAGCAAGGCGCGTTCGCGCACCGGCCGCGCGTTGACGTGGATGCGGTCGGCCGACGGCAGCACCTGCAGCACCCAGCCGCGGCGATCCTGCTGGATCCGCAGATGCTGTGGCGCCGCCTGGCTGGCGGCCAGCACGAGGTCGTTGTCGGGCGCGCTGCCGATACGCAACTGCGCCTGCGCCCAATGGAAATCCTCACGGGCCGCATTGGGAAATTCGATACGCATGAATGAACCGGTCGATGGACCGCGAAACTCTAGCATGCAGCCACATGGCATTAAGATGAGGCTTTCAGCCCGGAACCTGCCATGCCCAAGATCGATATCCGCCGCCCACACCAGTTGTCGATCGCCGAAGCCCGCGCCGTGGTCGACCAGGTGGCAGCGCGCATGCACGAGAAATTCGGCATGGACGGGCGCTGGCAGGACGATACCTTGCTGTTTTCCCGTCCCGGCGTCAGCGGCTCGATTGCCGTCGGCACCGACGCGATCCAGGTCAAGGCCGAACTGGGTCTGATGCTGACGCCACTGAAAGGCATGATCGAGCAGGAAATCCGGCGCAAGCTGGACGAGCATTTCGCCTGACCGCAGGCTGGTCGGGCCCGCGTTGATGATTCTTTAACCAAACACTCATCCGTGGCATAATCGTCGGCTTACGCAGCCATGACGGCTGCGCGTGAACCCCGGAACACATGGCCAAAGACGACGTCATCGAAATGGAAGGCACGGTCCAGGAGACCTTGCCGAACACCATGTTTCGTGTGCAACTGGAGAACGGGCACGTGATCATCGCCCACATCTCCGGCCGCATGCGCAAGCACTACATCCGCATCCTTACCGGCGACAAGGTCAAGATCGAAATGACCCCGTACGACCTGAGCAAGGGACGCATCACGTACCGCATGAAGTAAGAGCGGCGGCGGGGGCTGTCGCGCCTGCGCGCAGTACTCCACACACGGGATGGTGGTGCCAGACATGACAAAGGCGGCGCAATGCGCCGCCTTTGCTTTGCCCGGCGTTCGGCTTATTCGACCACGGCCGGCAGCTTCTCGGCCGCCTTGCAGTCGACCTTCAACTCGCCATCCACCACGCTCAGGTGGACCACGCCACCCTCGGCCAGCTTGCCGAACAGCAGCTCGTCGGCCAGCGCGCGCTTCACCTTCTCCTGGATCACCCGCGCCATCGGCCGTGCGCCCATCTGCGGGTCGAAGCCGTGCTCGGCCAGCCAGCGGCGGGCGTCGGCATCCACGTCCAGGCTCACCCGCTTCTCGGTCAGCTGGCTTTCCAGCTCGATCAGGAACTTGTCGACCACGCGCAGGATGTGCTCGAAGTCGAGCGCGGCGAACTGGATGACCGCGTCCAGCCGGTTGCGGAACTCCGGCGTGAAGATACGGCGGATCACTTCCATCGCGTCCGACTCGTGCTTCTGCTCGACGAAGCCCATGCTGCGCCGTGCGGCGATCGCCGCGCCCGCGTTGGTGGTCATCACCACCACCACGTTCTTGAAGTTCGCCTCACGCCCGTTGGTGTCGGTCAGCACGCCGCGGTCCATCACCTGCAGCAGGATGTTGAACACGTCCGGGTGCGCCTTCTCGATCTCGTCCAGCAGCAGCACCGCGTGCGGATGCTTGGTCACCGCCTCGGTCAGCAAACCACCCTGGTCGAAACCGACGTAGCCCGGGGGCGCGCCGACCAGCCGCGACACCGAATGCCCTTCCATGTACTCGGACATGTCGAAACGGATCATCTCGATGCCGAGCTGCATCGCCAGCTGCTTGGTCACCTCGGTCTTGCCCACGCCGGTGGGGCCGGCCAGCAGGAAGCAGCCGATCGGCTTGGACGGATCGGCCAGGCCCGAGCGGGCCATCTTGATCGATGCGGCCAGTGCCTCGATCGCCGGGTCCTGGCCGAACACCACCATCTTCAGGTTGCGCTCGAGGTTGCGCAGCACATCGCGATCCGACGCCGACACCTGCTTGGCCGGGATCCGCGCCATCTTGGCCACGATGTACTCGACCTCGCTCACGTCGACCTTGCCGGTGCGCTGATCCAGCGGCAGCAGCCGCTGGCGCGCACCCGCCTCGTCGATCACGTCGATCGCCTTGTCCGGCAGCAGCCGGTCGGGAATGTGTTTCACCGACAGGTCCACAGCCGCCTTCAGCGCCTCGTTGGTATATGCCACATGGTGGTGTTCCTCGAAGCGCGAGCGCAGGCCCTTGAGGATCTCGATGCTGTCGGCCACGGTCGGCTCGACCACGTCGATCTTCTGGAAACGGCGGGCCAGCGCGCGGTCCTTCTCGAACACGCCGCGGTATTCCTGGAACGTGGTCGAGCCGATGCAGCGCAGCTCGCCGGAAGCGAGCATCGGCTTGATCAGGTTCGAGGCATCCATGGTGCCGCCCGAGGCCGAGCCGGCGCCGATGATGGTGTGGATCTCGTCGATGAACAGGATCGCGCCCGGCTGCTTCTTCAGCTGCGCGATCACGCCCTTCAGGCGCTTCTCGAAGTCGCCGCGGTACTTGGTGCCGGCCACCAGCGCGCCCAGGTCGAGCGACCAGATCGTGGCGTCCTCCAGCACCTCGGGCACCTCGCCATCGACGATGCGTTTGGCCAGGCCTTCGGCGAGCGCGGTCTTGCCCACGCCGGCCTCGCCCACGTACAGCGGGTTGTTCTTGCGCCTGCGGCACAACACCTGGATCGTGCGCTCGATCTCGTCGGCGCGGCCGATCAGCGGGTCGATCTTGCCTTCCAGCGCCAGCTCGTTGAGGTTGCTGGCGAACTCGTGCAACGGGTTGCCCTTCGGCTCGCCGCCCTCCTCGCCCTCGCGCTCGCCGCCGGACACGCCCGCGGCGGGCTCATCGCCGATCTTGGCGATGCCGTGCGAAATGTAATTGACCACGTCGAGCCGGGTGATTTCCTGCTGGTGCATGAAATACACCGCGTGCGAATCCTTCTCGCCGAAGATCGCCACCAGCACGTTCGCGCCGGTGACCTCCTTCCGGCCGGAGGATTGCACGTGATACACCGCGCGCTGCAGCACGCGCTGGAAGCCCAGCGTGGGTTGCGTATCGCGCTCGTCGCCGGGCGGCAGCACCGGCACGGTCTCGTTGATGATGCGTTCCAGGTCGGCCGACAACCGCGGCAGATCCACGCCGCAGGCACGCAGGGCGCCGAGCGCCGACTGGTTCTCGGTGAGCGCCAGCAGCAGGTGCTCCACCGTCATGAATTCATGGCGCTGTTCGCGGGCCTGCTTGTAGCAATGGCCGATGGTGACTTCCAGATCCTTGCTGAACATTCGGATCGTCTCCGCTTGAAAAGTTGAGCGGCCTTCAACGCCGCGATGAGCACGAAATGGGGTCGCTCAGAGCTTTTCCATAGTGCACAACAACGGGTGCTGATGGGAGCGTGAATATTCGTTGACGTGGGTTACCTTGGTTTCGGCCACTTCGCGGGTAAACACGCCGCAGACGCCCCGTCCACGGGTGTGTACGTGCAACATCACCTGCACCGCCTGCTCCTGGTCGAGATTGAAGAAACTGCGCAGCACCTCGACCACGAAATCCATCGGGGTAAAGTCGTCGTTCAGCAGCAGCACCTGGAACAGCGGCGGACGCGCCACCTCCGGTTTCGCAGTTTCCAGCGCCAAGCCGCGGCCGCTGTCTTGCTCATGTTCGGGTTCGTGGGCCATGGTTTCTTGGGGTGTGATCTCTGATACGAAGTATACGCCGCGGTGCCGCTTCCACTCCCGCAACGGTGTGACAAGGGAGGTGATGGCACAATGGCTGCTTTTCCAGCCCCCGCCCACCGCACCATGGCCGATTCCACCACTCCCGCCGAGATCTGGCGCCCGCGCGTCACCGTCGCCTGCGTGGTGGCCGACGGCGAGCGGTATTTGATGGTGGAAGAAGAGGTCAACGGCCGGCTTGCCTACAACCAGCCGGCCGGCCACCTGGACGACGGCGAAAGCCTCGCCGCGGCTGCCTTGCGCGAAACGCTGGAGGAAACCGGCTGGACGGTGGAGCTGCAGCACCTGATCGGCGTGCACCAATGGCGCAGCACCGAGCACGGCGACGCCGTGGTCCGCTTCAGCTTCGCCGCCCGTGCGCTCAGCCACGATCCGGACCGGCCGCTGGACACCGACATCCGCCGCGCCTTGTGGCTGACCCGCACCGAGATCGCCGCGCTGGGCGATCGCCTGCGCAGCCCGATGATCCTGCAAAGCATCGACCTGTGGCTGGGCGGCCAGCGGCTGCCGCTGGATACCCTGAGAGCCTGTCCATGATCCGCAGGTACCCCGCGCCGGATCTGTTTGCCCGCATGCCGGCGTCATCACTCCGTCTTGGACGGACGTCCACTCCTTCGTTCTTCCTTGGCCTGCGCACAAACAGCTCCCGGCGCGGGGTACCTGCGGATCATGGACAGGCTCTTAGTCGCCTGCCCGAAGGCGACGCATCGTGAAGGTGATGCTGGGCATCTCCGGTGGCGTCGACTCCTCGGTCGCCGCGCTGCTGCTGCAACAGGCCGGCCACGAGGTCGAAGGCCTGTTCATGCAGAACTGGGAAGAGGACGACCGCAGCGGTCCCTGCACCACCGACGCCGACCGCAAGGACGCCGTGGCCGTGTGCGGCCGGCTCGGCATCCCGTTCCACGCGCGCAACTTCGCCGCTGAATACTGGGACGGCGTGTTCGAGCATTTCCTCGCCGAATACCGTGCCGGGCGCACGCCGAACCCCGACGTGCTGTGCAATCGCGAGATCAAGTTCAAGACCTTCCTCGACGAGGCCCATGCCCTGGGTGCCGACAAGATCGCCACCGGTCACTATGCCCGCGTCGACTGCAAGGATGGCCGCTATCGGCTGCTGCGCGCGATGGACGAGGCCAAGGATCAGAGCTACTTCCTGCATGCGCTGGGCCAGCAGCAACTGGCCGACACGCTGTTTCCGCTGGGCGGGATCGAGAAGCCGCGCGTGCGCGAGATGGCCCGCGCGGCGGCCCTGCCGACCCATGCGAAGAAGGATTCCACCGGTATCTGCTTCATCGGCGAACGCGATTTCCGCGGCTTCCTGTCGCAATACATCCCGGCCCGTCCCGGCAAGATGCGCACGCCGGACGGCGAACTGATCGGCGAGCACCAGGGCGTGATGTACTACACCCTGGGCCAGCGCAACGGACTGGGTATCGGCGGTCGCCACGGCGCCAGCGGCGAGGCCTGGTACGTGGTCGGCAAGGACGTGGCGGCGAACGTGCTGTACGTCGCCCAGGGCGGCGAGAACCGCTGGCTGTACTCGCAGCGGCTGCAGTCGGAGACACCCACCTGGGTCGATGGCGCCGCACCTGCCGTGCAGTTCCGCTGCACCGCGCGCACCCGTTACCGCCAGGCCGACCAGGCCTGCGTGGTCAGCGTGACCGACAGCGGCCTTGAGGTACGCTTCGACGAACCCCAACGTGCGGTTACCCCCGGACAGTCGGTGGTCCTCTACGATGGCGAAGTCTGCCTCGGCGGCGCGGTGATCGCCGCCACCGATGCACCTTACGGTGGCCTGCTGCCGGCATGCACTCCATCACCCACATCCCCAGCAAGAGAATCGGCATCCCGTGTTTGAAACTTTTTCCATGACCGAAGAACGCGTGCTCGCCCTCGCCGGCCTGTTCCAGGCTTGTGCGCTGGCGCAGCAGCTGGCCAACGAAGGGCGCTGCGACGAGGCCGCGATGGAAGCCAGCGTGGCCAGCGTGTTCCGCATCGATGCGCCTTCGGTGGTCGGCGTGTACGGCAACATCTCGAACGTGCGACTCGGCCTGCGCACCCTGATCGGACAGCTGGACGAAAGCACCCCCGACATGTCGGTGACGCGCATGACGGTGACCGTGATGCGGCTGGAGCGCAGCCTGTCGGCACGCGCGGATCTGCTTGAGAAACTGCAGCAGGGCATCGTTGCCGCGCAGCGGCAGGTCGAGCATTTCGGCCAGGATTCCAGCCAGGTCAGCAGCCGGCTGGCCGAGGTCTACGCGTCCACCTTGTCGATCCTCAAGCCGCGCGTGATGGTCAGCGGCAACCCGCAACAATTGCAGCAGACCACCGTGGTGGAAAAGGTGCGCACGAACCTGCTCGCCGCGGTGCGCTCGGCGGTGCTGTGGCGACAGCTCGGCGGACGCCAGTGGCAGCTGCTGCTGTACCGGCGCCAGTGCAGCATGCTGGCCCGCGGCCTGCTGACCGGAGCCACGCTGGACAATCGCTGACGGCGCGACTTGCCCGACGGCGAAAAAGCAAACGGCGGGCTGATGCCCGCCGTTTTCCGTCCATGGGTGGAACTCCGTTGCGATAGACCGTCCGTCATTCATTCCGCGCCGGCAGCATGCCGCCGGCGCATTGCATCAGAATGACACTTCGCCGAACACGCCGATCTCGTTGGTCTTGGTGTTCTGCACGTGCGGCGGCACCGGGGTGGCGACCGACTTGTCGACCTTGCCGTGCTTCCACACGCCGGCCAGCTTGAAGCCCTTCGTCACCTGGTACTCGACGCCGGCGTTGTAATAGCTATCCTTGGCCTCGCGATCCAGGCTCTTGCTGAGCTTGGCGCTGTCGTAGCGGGCGAACAGGTTCACGTTGTCGGCCACCGCCACGCTGCCCCACAGCGAATAGCCGTCGGCCTTGTCGGCGAGCGGGCTGAGCACGTTGTTCCAGTTCTTCGCGGTGAAGTACTCGGCACCGAGGCGGAAGGCCTTGCTGGCGTAGGCCAGCATGAAGTCGCCGCGCTCGGCGGTGTGCGCCGCGCCGATGTTTTCGGTCTCCTGACCGCGATGGCCGCTGTAGCCGCCAACCGCCACCACCATGTTCTCGAACGGCACGAAGCCCACGCGGCCCTCGAAGTCCACGCCCTTGCTGCGGCCCGGGTTCTTGTAGCCGTTGCCGTTGACCACCGACACCGCATAGTTGAGCGACTTGCTGGCGCCGATATCGCCGGCCAGGTGCAGGCCCCAGTCAGCCGAATTGCCGTACTTCAGGCGGTCGGTGATGGTGTTCTCGACGTAGCGGAAGCCGTAGTACTTCTCGGCGAACGGAATCCACGGCATGTCGGACGAACCGATGCGGAACACCGCGGCATCGTCGAACTTGCCCTGCACGTAGGCCTTCTTGACGAACACGCTGGTCTGGCCGTCGCTGCTGGCGTAGTTGAAGTCGGTGGTGAGGTTGGCCGACCAGATGTCGTTGAACTTGTGGTCGACGCCGAGGTAGAAGCGCTTCACGTCCAGGCCGATGCCGGACTTGTCGCTCTTGCCCTTGTCGCTGTTCTTGTCGTCGATGCTGGTGAAGTCGAAGAACATCTTGCCCGACAGCGTGGTGTTGTTGATCGCCTTCTCCAGCGCGGCGAGCTTCTTGTCGCTGGAGGTGGTCACGTTGGTGGCCTTCTCCACCGCCTGGCCGGTGCTGACGTTGATGTCGGACTGCGCATCGGTGCGCTGTTCCAGTTCCTCCACCTTGGCCTGCAGCGCGGCCAGTTGCGCCTTCAGCTGCTCGACTTCGCCGCTGCTGGCGGCAGCCGCCCGGGTCTGCGCCGGTGCCGCGGCGGCGGCGAAACTGGTCAGGCCAAGGCCGGCGGCAATCGCCACCGCAATCAATTTGGAACGCATGTGATTCTCCGCAAGTGGGTGGAAAGCATCTCGATCGCCCCGTCGATCCGATGGCCGGCTAGCGATTGGTTAACAATTCTGCCGGGGGATTTTTACGGTTGGGTGCAGCTTTGATGACATATTCAAGACAGCGCCGTGTAGCCGCAGAACCAGTGTCGCATCTCACGCCGTGCGGAGCGGCTGATATGCTTCGCCGATGGATATTCTCAGCAACAGCGCCGCGCCGCGCATGGCCGAGCGGTTCCGCGGCTTCCTGCCCGTGGTGGTCGACGTGGAAACCGGCGGCTTCGATGCCGAACATGACGCCCTGCTGGAAATCGCCGCAGTACCGCTGGTGATGGACGAAGGCGGCTACCTGCAGTTGCAGCCCACCGTGTCCACGCACGTGGAACCGTTCCCCGGTGCGAACCTGGACCCGCGTTCGCTGGAGATCACCGGCATCGATCCGACCAACCCGCTGCGCGGCGCACTGGCCGAGCGGCAGGCGCTGGACCATATCTTCCAGGCGGTGCGCGAGGCAGTGCGCGAGGCCGGCTGCCAGCGGGCGATCCTGGTCGGTCACAACGCCGCGTTCGATCTGGGCTTCCTGAACCAGGCGGTGCGCCGCTGCGGCCACAAGCGCAATCCGTTCCACCCGTTCAGCTGTTTCGATACGGTAAGCCTTGGCGGCCTCGCCTACGGCCAGACTGTGCTGAGCAAGGCGGTGCTGGCCGCCGGCCATGCGTTCGACAGCCGCGAGGCGCATTCGGCGGTGTATGACGCCGAGCGCACCGCCGAACTGTTCTGCAGCGTGATCAACCGCTGGCGTCAGCTGGAGCTGTTCGAGCAGGTCCACGGCGGCCTCGACGCAGCCTGATCCTGTGCCGTAGGGCGGGCACTGCCCGCCGGCGTTTGACCCCAGGAGCGGCAAAGCGGCGGGCAATGCCCGCCCTACCACGAAGCGGCCATGTGACAGCCTGTCATACGGCTGAAACATTCATTTCATCCAATGGCAACACGAAAAGCCTGAAATGGCGGGGTCGCATCCGACTTCCCTCCAAGGAGCTACCGTGTTGACCATCAACAAATTCCCGCTTCGCTTCGCCGCCGTCGCCACGCTTGCCGTGGCCTCGACCTTCGGTGTGGCCGCGCACGCCACCGACATCACCGGCGCCGGCTCCAGCTTCGTCTACCCGGTCATGTCCAAGTGGTCGGCCGCGTACGCGGAGAAGACCGGCCACCACCTCAACTATCAGTCGGTCGGTTCCGGCGCGGGTATCGCGCAGATCAAGGAAGGCACCATCGACTTCGGCGCCTCCGACGCACCGATGAAGACCGAGGACCTGCAGAAGTTCGGCCTCGGCCAGTTTCCGCTGGTGGTCGGCGGCATCGTTCCGGTGGTCAATATCTCCGGGGTGACGCCGGGCCAGATCAAGCTGGACGGCACCACCCTCGCCGACATCTTCCTGGGCAAGATCACCAACTGGAACGACCCGAAGATCGCCGCGCTGAATGCCGGCCTGTCCCTGCCCGCCGGCAAGATCACCGTGGTGCATCGCTCGGACGGTTCGGGCACCTCGTTCAACTTCACCAACTACCTGTCCAAGGTCAGCCCGGAATGGGCCAGCAAGGTGAAGTTCGGCACCGCCGTGGAATGGCCGACCGGCGTGGGCGGCAAGGGCAACGAGGGCGTGTCGCAGTACGTGCGCCAGATCAAGGGCTCGATCGGCTACGTCGAATACGCCTACGCGGTGAAGAACAAGATCAGCTGGGTCGACCTGAAGAACTCCACCGGCAACATCGTCTCGCCGACCGCCGCCAGCTTCGCCGCCGCCGCCGCGACGGCCGACTGGGCCAGCGCCAAGGACTTCAACCTGATCATGACCAACGCCCCGGGCGACCAGGCGTGGCCGATCACCGCCACGGTCTGGATGATCATGTACAAGACGCCGAAGAATGCGACCAACAGCAAGGTGGCGTTCGACTTCTTCAAGACCGCCCTGGAACATGGCCAGCAGGCCGCCAGCGAGCTGGACTACGTGCCGCTGCCGGCGTCGCTGGTCAGCCAGATCGAGGCGTACTGGGCGTCCGAATTCAAGCATTGATGCAGTAGAAGGAAATCCCCCGCCGATCCCGTCGGCGGGGGATTTCGAGTTTCCATCCCGCACCACTGGATCCTCATGCCAGCGACCGAAACGGCCATCTCGACCATCGACATCCTGGAACAGCGCAGCCGTCGCGATGCCCGCCACGAGCGGCTGTTCCGCTGGCTGTTGAAGGGCTGCGCGCTGATCGTGCTGGCGTCCCTGCTCGGTGCTGCCGGCGCCACGCTGTGGGGCGGCCGCGATGCCTTCGGCACGTTTGGCTGGCACTTCCTGGTCAGCTCGGAGTGGGACCCGGGCAACGATGTCTATGGCGCCCTGGTGCCGGTCTACGGCACGGTGATCACTTCGTTCATCGCGCTGCTGATTGCGGTACCGATCAGCTTCGGCATCGCGGTCTACCTTTCTGAAGTGGCACCCGCCTGGCTGCGCACGCCGGTCGCCTCGGCGATCGAACTGCTGGCCGGCATCCCCTCGATCATCTACGGCATGTGGGGGTTGTTCATCTTCGCCCCGTTCTTTGCCGATCACATCAAGCCGTGGCTGACCAGCAACCTCGGCAACAAACCCGACGACGGCAAGCTGTCGTGGGTGGCCGAACACGTGCCGTTCGTGGGCAAGCTGTTCGGCAGCGACTATCCGTTCGGCGCCAGCATCCTGGTCGCCGGCATCGTGCTGGCGATCATGGTGATCCCGTTCATCTCCTCGGTGATGCGCGAGGTGTTTCAGACCGTGCCGACCCGGCTGAAGGAGTCGGCCTATGCGCTGGGCTCCAGCACCTGGGAGGTGTCGTGGGACATCGTGCTGCCGTACACCCGCTCGGCGGTGATCGGCGGCATCTTCCTCGGCCTCGGCCGCGCGCTGGGCGAGACCATGGCGGTGACCTTCGTGCTCGGTAACGCCATGCATCTGTCGGCCTCGCTGCTCGATCCCGGCACCTCGATCGCCTCGACCATCGCGAACCAGTTCAGCGAGGCGGCCGGCCTGCAGAAATCCGCGCTGATGGCGCTGGCCTTCCTGCTGTTCGTGGTCACCTTCATCGTGTTGCTGATCGCGCGATTGATGTTGCGCCGGCTGGCCAGCAAGGAGGGCCGCTGATGAATTCGCCCTATCTGCGCCGCCGCATCACCAACGCGCTGGCGATGGTGCTGAGCACGCTGGCCACCCTGATTGGCCTGGCGTTCCTGGCCTGGATCCTGTGGGAAACCCTGCGCCAGGGCATCAGTGCGCTGGACCTGAAGCTGTTCACCAAGGTCACCGCCTATGGCGAGGACGGCGGCCTGCTCAACTCCATGGTCGGCAGCCTGGTGATCAACTTCATCGGCATCGGCATCGCCACGCCGATCGGCGTGCTCGCCGGCACCTGGCTGGCCGAATACGCGAACCGCACCCGGCTGGGCGAATCGATCCGTTTCCTCAACGACATCCTGCTGTCGGCGCCGTCGATCGTGATGGGCCTGTTCGTCTACACCATCATCGTGCTGCCGAGCACCGCGCTCACCCACGGTTCCACCACGTTCTCCGGCCTCGCCGGCGGCGTGGCGCTGGCTCTGATCGCCCTGCCGGTGATCGTGCGCACCACCGACGAGATGCTGCGGCTGGTGCCATCCACGCTGCGCGAGGCGGCGCTGTCGCTCGGCGTGCCGCAGTGGAAGCTGACCCTGCAGATCCTGATCCGCGCCGCGCGCTCGGGCATCATCACCGGCGTGCTGCTGGCGCTGGCGCGGATCAGCGGCGAGACCGCACCGCTGCTGTTCACCGCGTTCGGCAACAACTACATGGCGATCAACCCGATGGACAAGATGTCCAGCCTGCCGCAGATCATCTACCAGTACGCCAACGATCCGGGCGACGCGATGCATGCCCTGGCCTGGGCCGGCGCGTTCGTGATCACCATGTTCGTGCTGCTGCTGAGCCTGGCCTCCCGCCTGATCCTTTCCCGCACCAAGGTGTCCCATGACTGATTCCGCCCTCGCCACGAACCCGGCACCGGTGGCGGCAGCGGCGGCTGCCGCCACCAAGCTCGTCGTGCGCGACCTGCACTTCTACTACAACGGCTTCCAGGCGCTGAAAGGCATCAGCATGGATATCCCGGAGAAGCAGGTCACCGCGATCATCGGCCCGTCCGGCTGCGGCAAGTCGACCCTGCTGCGCATCTTCAACCGCATCTACGCGATCTACCCGAAACTCGAAGCGAAGGGCTCGATCGAACTGGACGGCGAGAACATCCTCGACCCCGGCTATTCGATGAACCGTCTGCGCAGCAAGGTCGGCATGGTGTTCCAGAAGCCGGTGCCGTTCCCGATGACGATCTTCGAGAACGTCGCCTACGGCATCCGCCACCACGAGAAACTGTCGAAGGCGGACATGGAAGGCCGCGTGGAACAGGCCCTGCGCAGCGCCGCGCTGTGGGACGAGGTGAAGGACAAGCTCAAGCAGAACGCGCTCGGCCTCTCCGGTGGCCAGCAGCAGCGCCTGTGCATCGCCCGCGCGATCGCGCTGAAGCCCGACGTGCTGTTGCTGGATGAACCGACCTCGGCACTCGACCCGATCGCCACCGGCCGCATCGAGCAATTGGTAGAAGAGTTGAAAAACCAGTTCACCATCGTCATCGTTACCCACAACATGCAGCAGGCGGCGCGCGTCTCCGACCTCACCGCCTTCATGTACCTGGGCGAGCTGATCGAGTTCGACCAGACCGAGAAGATATTCACCAAGCCGGGCAAGAAGCAGACCGAGGATTACATCACCGGAAGGTTTGGTTAACTAATACTCCCTCTTCCGTCGGCGACCGAAGGGAGTCCCCTTGCGGGTGAGAGGGGCCGGGGTGAGGGTACGGGCGAAGCCTCGACGCTTCGCTCCGCCCGCACCCTCATCCGCCCCTTCGGGGCACCTTCTCCCGCGGGGAGAAGGGAACAAGACATGAGGCAGCACATGAACACCGGCACCGACCACATCATCAAGAGTTACGACAGCGAACTGACCCGGCTCACCGGCGAGATCGTGCGCATGGGCGAGCTGTCGGTGACCCAGCTGGAAGCCGCCATCGACGTGCTCGAACGCCGCGACGAGCGCGCCGCCCAGCGCGTGGTCGGCAACGACGACGCGATCGACCAGCTGGAGCAGGAAATCGGCCACGACGTGGTGCGCTTGCTGGCGCTGCGTGCGCCGATGGCCGGCGACCTGCGCAACGTGTACGCCGCGCTGCGGATCGCCTCGGACATCGAACGCATCGGCGACTACGCCGCCAACGTGGCGAAGCGTTCGATCCCGCTGTCGATGGTGGCACCGGTGGCGCCGGTCGGCGGCCTGCACCAGCTGGCCACGCTCGCCGCAGGCGAAGTACGCGAAGTGCTGGCAGCCTACCGCGACCGCGATGCCGAGCGTGCCTACCAGGTGTGGAAGGACGACGTGGTGCTGGACGAGGCCTATACCGGCTACTTCCGCCAGCTGCTCACCTACATGATGGAAGACCCGCGCAACATCACCCCGTGCACCCACCTGCTGTTCATGGCCAAGAACATCGAACGCATCGGCGACCACGCCACCAACATCGCCGAGAACGTGTGGTTCCAGGTCACCGGCGAGCCACTGGACAAGCAGCGCAACAAGCGCGACCTCACCTCGAGCCCGGAAACCACCAAGCTCGGCGAATGACCCTCGCCTGCCCCGTAGGAGCGCACCCTGTGCGCGATGCTCTTCGCCACGCTACGTGTGAGGGCATCGCGCACAGGGTGCGCTCCTACGGGGCGGCGGTGAGCTTGAGGCCGACGATGCCTGTCAGGATAAGCGCAACGCACAGCAGCCGCAGCCACGTGGCCGGATCGCCGAACAGCACGATGCCGAGCGCCACCGCACCGACCGCACCGATGCCGGTCCAGATCGCATACGCGGTGCCGATCGGCAGCGTTTTCACCGCCATCGCCAGCAGCACGATGCTCACCGCCATCGCCGCCAGCGTGCCGACGCTCGGCCAGAGTCGGCTGAAGCCGTCGGTGTACTTGAGGCCGATGGCCCACACGATTTCGAACAGGCCAGCCAGCAGCAGATAGATCCACGCCATGATGACGTTCCTCGGTTTGCTGCAGGGCCGTCCCCGCGATGGGAAAGTGCGCGTGGGTCGTCCCCGCGCCGTGCAAGCCGCGTTACGGCTGCTCGCGCGCCTCGCGGCGCCGCTTGATGCCGCGCACGATGCCATAGCTGCCGATCAGCAACCAGGCCACCTGCATGATGAACGCGGCCAGGTTGAAGCTGCCGAAAGCCAGCGACAGCATCACGCCGATCGCACCCAGGATGTTCATCAGCTGGTAGACCAGCCCGCTGCCTTGCAGCTTGCGCTCCTGCAGCAGGAAAAACGCCAGCAGCACCAGCGCCACGCCGAGGTAACCGGCCCAGTCGTACCAGAAGAAGCTCATCGTTTCGCGCTCCGCTGGCGCAGCGCCTCGAACAGCACCACGCCAGTGGCGACGGAGACGTTGAGGCTTTCCATCGTGCCAGGCATCGGGATCTTCGCCACGAAATCGCACAGCTCGCGGGTGAGCCGGCGGATGCCCTCGCCTTCGCTGCCCAATACCAGCGCCACCGGCCCCCTGAAGTCGACGCCGTAGACGGTGGTGTCGGTATCGCCGGCCAGGCCGGTGATCCACACGCCGGCATCCTTCAGCTCGCGCAGCGTGCGCGCCAGGTTGGTCACCGCGATCAACGGCACCCGGTCAGCGCCGCCGGCCGAGGCGCGGCGCACCACCGGGGTCAGCCCCACCGCGCGGTCCTTCGGCACGATCACTGCGGTGACTTTCGCCGCCGCCGCGCTGCGCAGGCAGGCACCAAGATTGTGCGGATCGGTGACGCCGTCGAGCACCAGCACCAGGGTGTCGCTGCCGTCGCGCTCCAGCAGAGCGGCCAGGTCGCTCTCATGCGCCGCCGGTGCCGCCTCGTAACGCGCCATCACGCCCTGATGGCGCGCCTCGCCGGCCAGCTTGTCCAGCTCGTCGCGCGGGCGATGCTGCACCGGAATATTCAGCTTCTTCGCGCGCTCGGCCAGATCCAGCACGCGGGCATTGCGCTGGCCGTTCTCGACCAGCACTTCGCGCACGCGCTCGGCATCGTTGCTCAACGCACCTTCGACCGGGTTGATCCCGACGATCCAGCTCTCGCTCATGGCTTGCCTTTCGGTTTCGGTTTGCGACCGCCGTGCTTCTTCGGTGCCTGCGGAGCGGCAACCGGGGCCGGCCCGCGTTTGGCGGAACCGTCCTTGCGTGGGCGACGGTCGGACGACGGCTCGACCCTGCGGCCCTGATGCTGGCCGCCGGCATGCTGGCGCGCTGCCGTCGGCTGCGCACGC